>NZ_JBAIYR010000189.1:0-4393 GCF_036763145.1 Desulfovibrio sp. 1188_IL3213
CACAGGACGCGCCAAACGTCGTCCAGGCCACGGCCGCATAGCCCATACGCGGCAAACCCCACCAGCCGAGACCCAGCCCGGCGCTGCCGATAAAGTTGATGCCCGCCACAAAACAGAGCGTGGCCGTGGGCAGCCAGACCAGCTTGTGCGCCCGAAAAACGGAGTTGAGCATGATCAGACTGTAATAGAACGGCAACTGCGCGGCATACGCCAGACCAAAGGTGCGCGCCACAGGCGCAAGATGTGCCGGAACCATGCGTTCAAGAGGCAGAGCAGCCAGAATGCCCGCAGCCAGAAGCGCCACCAGCGATCCCGCTGAAAATGAAAGGCAGACGATCAGGCCGGAATAACGCCGCGCACGTAAAATTTTTCCCGCGCCCAGCGACTGGCTGACCATCGCCATGCAGCCGCTGCCCACAATGGCTGTGAGCAGCATGAGCAGCGAGTATACCTGCGCGATAAACCCGAGCGCGGCCAGAACGCCTTCGTCCAGCTGTCCCGCCACCCAAAGATCGGTCATGGACATGACCATGTGGCAAAACATCAGCCCCAGTTGAGGGATAGTAAGGCGGGCCACTTCGCGCGCGGAAACGGGATTTGCATCGGACATGCGGCATAATGGCGCATGACATTTTACAAGTCAAACAAAGTTAGCTTTAAATAACAATAACGGATTCACATTTTTCCAGGCCTGTTCCAAAGGCATGCGCCTGCACGGCTCCACAGGCCATACGCGCCGGGCAAGGCTGTCATTTTGGCCGCTTACATAACTTTCAAAACTCACTATAAAATTACATAAAAAGACTTCTTCCCCGCTGCCGGATATAGAAAAATCAAATTCCGTCAGGAGGGTTTACCCATGCAAAAGACAGAGGATTCATCAGGCAGCCTTTTCAACAGGCTGTGCGACTTCAAGATCGGGCCGGTTCCCCTGCCGCTCTATCTTTGCTTTGCCATCATCATTTTTCTGGCCTCTTATTACGGCAAGCTGCCCAAAGACATGATCGGCGGTTTCGCGGTCATGCTGGTTATGGGCATACTGCTGGGCGACATGGGCCTGCGCATTCCCGTGCTGAAAGACATCGGCGGCCCGGCCATTCTTTCCATCTTCATTCCTTCAGTGCTTGTGTATTACAGCCTGCTGGACGGCCCCGCCAAAGCGGCCATCATACATTTTACCTCCGGTAAAAACGGGGGCGCGAACTTTCTTTATTTCTACATCGCCTGCCTGGTGACGGGCAGCATTCTCGGCATGCTGCGCGAAGTGCTCATCCAGGGGTTCTTGCGCATGTTCGTACCGCTGATTCTCGGCACGCTTGCAAGCTGCCTTGTGGGGACTGCCGTGGGAACCCTGCTCGGCCACGGAACGTTTGAAACCTTCTTTTACATCGTTATTCCCATCATTTCCGGCGGCGTGGGCGAAGGCATTCTGCCTCTCTCGGCCGGATATGCTGAGATTCAGGGTACGGACCCCGGGCGCTTTATCGCCATGGTGGCCCCCGCCGCCATGCTCGGCAACGTTACCGCCATTATCTGCGCGGGCATTCTCAAACGCTATGCCCTGAAAAACCCGCACCAGACCGGCAACGGCAAACTTGTGCGCGTGGGCGACGACAACCTGAACCTCAAGCAGGAAGAAGAACCCATTGACGTAAAAATTCTGGGCATGGGCCTGCTGACCGCCTGCTGCTTCTACCTTTTCGGCATGCTGGTCAATATTTTCATTCCCATTCCCGCCCCGATCATCATGATCCTTTCCGCAGCCATCGCCAAGGCCACGGGCATTATGCCCCGCGTGGCGGAAAAAGCGGCGTACCAGTTCTACCTGTTTGTATCCAAAAACCTCACATGGGCGCTTCTTGTGGGCGTGGGCGTGTGCTTTACCCCCTGGCAGGACGTGGTTGCCGTCATTCAGCCCAGTTATATCATCACGGTCATGTCCACGGTTCTGGCAATGGTCGCCACGGGCTTTTTCAGCGCAAAATTCCTTAACATGTACCCTGTGGAAGCGGCCCTGGTCACAGGCTGCCACAGCGGTCTGGGCGGAACCGGCGATGTCGCCATTCTTTCGGCTGCCGGGCGTATGGAGCTTATGCCCTTTGCGCAGATATCCACCCGCATCGGCGGTGCGGCCGTAGTGGTCGCCGCCGTGATCCTTATGCGCGTGTTCTACGTGGGATAAAACACGGCAACGGCATTCTGACGGGTCTCGGGAATCCGCATGAAGGTCTGGAGCATTGCCCGCACAACAGATAAAATGCTCTGACAAACCCGGCTATCCCGCGCAAGACGCGGGATAGCCGAAACCGCCGGAAAACATATGCAGGGCTACTACGAAATCATCACCGGCCATGACCTGGCCCAGGCGGAAAAGCTGCTTGCAGAGGCTGGCCTGCGCCTGCCGGACGGCCACACATACGGTCTCGGTTTTTATGAAGACGGCCGCATGGCTGCCTGCGGTTTTCTGGCGGGCGACATTCTTTGCGGCATCTGCGTGGCCGCGCATGCGCGTGAGGGCGGCCTGTCCACCGCAATCCTGAGCCGCCTTGTGCTGCACGGCAGGCAGGAAGGCGTCCGTCACTTCTTTATCTTCACCAAAGCCTCTGAAGCTCCCAAGTTTGAAGCCTCCGGCTTTGACCTTGTGGGCAAAAGCCAGGACGCCGCCCTGCTGGAAATGGGGCGTCCCTGCTATGCCGACTGGCTTGCCGCCGTGCAAAACGTCATTGCCGGACACAACTGGAACGAAGGCAGGCAAAGCGGACAGAACACGCAGCCCCCCCGGACAACAGATGCCAGCGGCGCTTGCGCCGCAGCCTTTCATCTTGGCGCCATTGTCATGAACGCCAACCCCTTTACCCTGGGGCACGACTACCTTGCCCGCACTGCGGCTTCGGCCTGCGAACGGCTGCTGGTCTTTGTGGTGGAAGAAGAACGCTCCGTTTTTCCCTTTGCCGTGCGTCTGGCCCTTGTACAAAAAGGGCTTGCGGACGTGGGGAATATCCTTGTGTTGCCCGCCGGGCCATACATGGTTTCACGCGCCAGTTTTCCCGCCTATTTCACCGCCGATGCCAGGGTGGGAACAGTTCATGCCATCCTGGACAGCACCATATTCGCCACGCGCATAGCCCGCGACCTTGGTATAGAAGCCCGGTTTGCAGGCTCCGAACCTTTTGACCCGGTAACTGCGGCGTACAACGACGCCATGCGGGACGTATTTCAAGAGCACGGCATCATGTTTCGAGAAATCCCCCGCCTTGAAAAAAACCATACCGCCGTCAGCGCCTCAAGAGTGCGGGCCTTGCTGGGGCAGACCGCCTCCCCGGCGCCCTGGCCCGAACTCGCCGGACTTCTGCCGCAGGCGACTCTGGATTTCCTGCGTTCGGAGCAGGGAGCGGCGCTTGAAGAAAAACTTAAAAATCATACAGGGCGGCATTGACCAGGCGTTGTTTAAAGCAATTTCACTTTGAAATTGTTCTGGCGGCTGCGTGAGCAGAAGGCCGCCACAAAAGCCCGAGATCTGTTTGTTTGCGCTGTTAAGCGCCGCAACAACCGTTTAAAAAAATTGAGAATACCCAATCTCAAACTCTATGCCCCAGAGCTGGCAACCTGCCATCAAGGAGAAAGCTATGTCTACACAATGCAGTGCCGCCGCAGGTACGCTGGAATCCAACGATATTTTCATCACCATTACAGCCACCGGCGAAAAAGGCGTCTCCATCAACCTCAGCAGCATTGTCATGCACCAGTTTGGCGATGACATTAAAGCCGCCATACAGCAAAGCATGGACGCCTCCGGACTTGATGGCGTGGAAGTGACAGCGCAGGACAAGGGAGCGCTGGAATGCACCATCAAGGCGCGTATGGAAACCGCCATCGCCCGCTTCAAGGAGAAAATGTAATGCGCAACAGAACATTTCTTTTCATGCCCGGCAACAATCCCGGCATGCTTGCCAGCGCGCAATGCCTGGGCGCGGATGTTGTCATTTTTGACCTTGAAGACGCCGTGGCGCAGCAGGAAAAAGACGCGGCCCGCACACTGGTGCGCCACGCGCTCGAAGAGCTGCGCCCTCAGGGCGTGGGCATAACCGTGCGCATCAACGGGCTGGACACGCCGTACTGGCAGGCCGATATGGAGGCGGTTGTCCGCGCGGGAACAGATTTTGTCATGGTTCCCAAGCTTGAAAATGCGGAGCAGGTGCTGCAAGTGGCACAGGCCATTGAAAGCGCACGGGAAAAATACCACGTCACGGCCCAGATCAAGGCACTGGCTATTATCGAAAGCCCCCTTGGCCTGGAAAACGCCTACGCCATTGCTTCTGCGCACAAGGCCCTGCAAGGCATTCTTCTGGGCGCGGAAGATTTTACGGCGGCAATGGGTGCGCAACGCACGGCC
>NZ_JBAIYR010000190.1:0-4371 GCF_036763145.1 Desulfovibrio sp. 1188_IL3213
CGCTGCCCCCCGACACCCTGGAGCAGGACAGCCAGATATACGTGGGGATCCCCGCGCGCACGCGCGAGAGCTTCGGGCCGTCGCTGTCGCGCTGCTTTACCGATGCGGGCTGGCCCATGCCCTCCCTTATACGGGAGTCTGACGCGGCCATGATATCCTGCCTGCAATCAGGGGCCGTCGAGCTGGACGATATGGAGCACAGCCTGCTGATTCTGGACTTCGGCGGCGGAACCTGCGACTTCACGCTGGCGGAAAATTCAGAAATCCTTCAGAGCGGCGGCGACCGTCTGCTGGGCGGACGCCTGTTTGACGACCTCTTTTTTCAGCTTTTCTGCCGCCACAATCCCGGTCTGGCGGAACAGACCAAGGCCGACAATTGCGCATACTACGTCCATTGGGTTTTGTGCAGGGCGGAAAAAGAACGCTTTTCAAAAATCCTGCAAAAAGACATCAACAGCACCGTGAGTCTGCACCTTTCCTGGTATGACGCACAGGGTACGCAAAAACACGCCTATCTGCACGACCTCACCTGGCAGCGCATTGTCAGCGCCGCAGAAAGCTATACGGCTTCGCAGCCCCTGCTGGACATGCTCCGCCAGTACGCCAACAAAGGCGCTCTCGGCAGCACGGCTTCGGACATGCTGCAAGGCCGCGAGGTGGCGCTCATATCCTGGTTCAAGGACATGCTGTACGACATCAAAAAACAGAAAGGCGTAGACAAGGTCATTCTTACCGGCGGCAGCAGCGGCTGGTTTTTTGCCCGCGACGCCGTACACGACGTTTTCGGCACAGACAACATCGTCATGAGCCCCCGCACGTATGAGGATATTGCCTACGGCCTCGCCCTGTACCCCATGCTGCTGGACACGCACCTCAAGATAAAAAACCTGCTTGAAGACCAGAGCGAGGCCTTTTCGCAACGGGTGGCGGAAATTGCCCAGGGCATTTTTGAAAAACACACCAAGCTGGCCGCGCAAACCTGCGCCGAGCGCATCGCGTCCAGAGACATCATGAGCGTTCTTGAATCCGCGCAGCAATCCCGCAAAACCGTGGAAGAGATAGAACGCGAAATCAGCGAAAAAATACGCAACGACTCCGGCTTGCTGAGCATCATCCGCGAAAGGACAGAAGCCGCTCGCACTGAAATAGAGCGGGAATTGCGCCAGCAGTTCAGCCGGTGGCTGCGTGAAAACGGCGTACACCTTGTACCCCGGCTCAACTTTTCGGCCCGCACCCTCAGCACCAGCTTTTTTGACGCTGTGCAGGTTAAGATATCGCGCCTCACACTGCTGAATACTATGGATGTCATGGTGGTTGCGGTTCTGCCCGGCGTGGCTGCCTTTGCCGTTGGTGAAAAAATGCTGCTCACCACCGGTGAGCCGGTGTCTGCCGTACTGGGCGGCGCGGCGGCCTTTGCAGGCACGTGGGCGTTGGGCAAGTTCGGCAAAAACTTTCTGCGCACAAAAAGACTGCCCCAGTTTTTGCTCAATGAAAAAAATCGTGAAAAAATCATCGCCAAAAACAAAGAATACATCCAGGAAGCGTTGGGACAGGCTTTTCAGGAAATCCGGCAGGACCTCATGGAAGACGCCAGAGCAAAAATACGCTACTCGCTCAAAGCCCTGCTGCAACGCCTCACAGTGCTGAACCATATCCGGGTGGAGCGCGGCGCGGCGTCATGATACGGGGCTTCCGGCGCACAGCTTTTGCGCAGGCTGCCCGCCACAACGCTCCAGGCGCGGGCTTCGGGGCATGCCGCAAACATGCCAAAGCCGCCCAATCCGGCCCGTACAGCCCGCCCCTTATGGCATGTTGCCATCTTTTAGAGCATTTTCGCATTGAGAATAGATATTCTCAATGCTTCCAAGACGCCCGCTCCGGCGTTTAACCGCGCAGATAAACTGCGCTTACGCATCCGCCAGAGCAATTTCACTTTGAAATTGCTCTATGATGCTGCGGTGCTGCACGGTTGCGTCACTGCCCGTCTGCACCCGGCGCGCCGGAAACGCACAGGCAAAAAAATTGCGGGAAAAAGCGGCCCCCGGCGGCGTTCCGGCAAGCAGTGCCGTGAACGTCCGTGGGAAGGGCCTGGGCTTTTCCCCGCACGTATGCGCCAGAGCATTTTCACTTTGAAACTGCTCCGGCGTCTGCGTGAGAAGGCATAAGCGCAATGTATTTGCACTGTTAAGCGCCGAAGAGAGCGTGTCCTAAACTTTGAGAATGTGCATTCTCAAAGTTAATCTGCTCTATAGAGCATTTAACACTTGAAATGCTCACTTACGGCATGGTGTACTCGCGCACAAAATTAAAGACATTGCCTTCCACTTCCAGGCCCTGCGCTTTGGCCTTGCCGTACCACACCTGTGCTTCGGCGGCGTTTTCCGGCACGCCCACACCGTATTCGTAGCAAGCGCCCACATAACGCTGCGCCTGGGCATTGCC
Source organism: Desulfovibrio sp. 1188_IL3213 (assembly GCF_036763145.1). Taxonomy (NCBI): domain Bacteria; kingdom Pseudomonadati; phylum Thermodesulfobacteriota; class Desulfovibrionia; order Desulfovibrionales; family Desulfovibrionaceae; genus Desulfovibrio; species Desulfovibrio sp. 1188_IL3213. The sequence continues at coordinate 2,443 of NZ_JBAIYR010000190.1, forward strand.
CTGATTTGCCGCCATCTGGGCCAGGCGGAAACTCTCGGCGGGATTTTTGGCAAAGCCGTACTTACCTTGCCCGTAGTACAGCGCCAGATTGAACTGGGCTTCGGCATTGCCCGCATTGGCCGCACTGGTCATAAGCCTGACCACGGCGGCATCGTCTTTGGGTACGCCCTGGCCCAGTTCATACTGGTAGGCCAGAAGCACCTGGGCCTCGCTGTTGTTCTGCTCGGCGGCAAGGCGGAACCACTTGGCGGCGGTTTCCATATCCTGCGGCACGCCAAGACCGTTTTCATAGCAGCGGCCAAGGATGATCTGGGCGCGGGCGTTGCCGTCAGAGGCAAGGGGCTGCACCAGTTGCAACACCTTTTTATACTGCCCGATATTGTAGGCCGTCCACGCTTCATTGAGCTTCTGCTCTACCTGATCCGCAGGCTGCGCGGCCACGGTCATGCCCTGGAACAGAAAAAACGCCAGAGCCAGAACGATCGCACCAAACTGCTTTTTCATAAAACCTCCTCATGGCCCGTGTTTGTGCCGGACCTGATGCTGTAAAGAGTAGCGCCGGGAAAAGGGCTTGGCAAGGGCGGCACATGGCCCGTACCCGGCATGCGCACCATTCTTGGGCAAGAGCCGCCGTCACTTTTCAGCGGTTTCGGCGTCATTGAAAGGTTTCGTGCCACATGGCTGAAGCACAAGATACGAAGCTGTTTTTACATCATTTTTTTTACAGATTACTGCTCCGCGGCAAACACGCGGTCCTCTCCGCCCCCTTGACGCCCCGTCATCCAGAAGGCACAAACACGGCAAACACCATCTTTACTTCTTTATACAGGGCGCCTATCCGGGACATGCCCCACACCATTCACTCCGAAAACCTGTTTTCATGTGGTGAGAAATAAAGAATGAAACAGGTGAAACAGTTCAAAACCCCTTGCGCAGCCGAACCCCAAAAAGCTGCGCGGCAGGCGCTTACCTGAAACCAGGTTCAAATGCCTGGAACAGACCAGGAGGTCGAGCATGAGCCATCCCCCGCACAAGCCCCCCCACGAATCTTCGGAGGGGCATGCCCGACACGATGACACCCTGCCCGCCGTCTCCGCCCGGCATGATGGCCGGCATGACGGTCGCCAGGACGGTCGCCAGGATGGAAACGGCCATAGCGGCGATGACCAGCGCCGTGTGCTTGAGGCCGAAGTCATCCTTGATGACGGGCAGGAGCAGCAGAACAGGCAGGACCAGACCTATGGGCAGGAGCATGGCCGGGGCAACTCCGGCAGCAGAGGCTTTTTTTACAGCCGCACCTTCGGCGGGCGCGGGGCTGGAGGCTTTCAGGCCGGTGGCTCCCCCCTGGGACACATCTGGATATCGCAGCGCAATGACGCCAACGCCTGCCTTGCCCCGTGCGTGACCTTTGCCATTTTTCTTGTCTGTCTGGCGCAGTTCGGTTTTCTGGCGGGACTTGGCTTTGTTTTTTTCCACACCCTGGGCTCCATTGCAGGCACACTGCGCCAAATGCGCGGCATGACTGCAGGCAGGGTTCCCAATCCCTGGCTCTGGCGGTTCGGCAACTGGCTGTTCTCTTTTCTTGTGACGGTATGGCTTGCCGGGGGCTTCAACTAGAGCAGATTAACTTTGAAAATGTACATTTTCAAAGTTTAAGACACGCTCGCTTCGGCGCTTAACCGCGCAAGTAAATTGCGCTTACACCTTTGCGGCGGGCGACTGCTCACGCAGCCGCCAGAGCAATTTCAAGGTGAAATTGCGGCCGGTTTCAGGACAGTGAAACGAGCATGACATCCGATCCCTGGCTGGTTTATCTGCTGGAATGCGCAGACGGCACACTGTATTGCGGCATTACCCGCGATATGGAGCGGCGCCTTGCGCAGCATAACGGCGCTCTGGCCGGCGGCGCCCGCTACACGCGTGGCCGGC
>NZ_JBAIYR010000191.1:0-4330 GCF_036763145.1 Desulfovibrio sp. 1188_IL3213
ATAGAGCAAGAACAGGCGCAAAAGGCCCTTCTCTGGGCCTGGCTTCAGGAAGAGCGCATGGCTGAACTGGCGGACATGGCCCACGCCCTGGCCCGCAAGTCCGAGAACTTTACCCGCTCCCTCGGCGTGGACGAGGGCGACACCCAAGGCCCCGGCACTCTTGAAAGCTGTGCCGGAACAGGCGTTCTGGGTACGCCAGTGACCCTCGACCTGGGCCTCATGCCCCCGTGGCGGCTGGTAACGGCCAATGCCATGCACTTTCTGCCTCCTGACCTGCCCATTCTGGCAGAAGGCCCCATGTCCGAGGATATGCAGGAAGAAGCGGATTTCAGCCCGGCCCAGAAACATGCCGCCCTCCCGGTCGACGTCATGCCGCAGCTGCTTCAGGCGCATGCCCCGGCCTGGCGCATTCTCGGCCGCACACAGCCCACCGGCTCTCCGCCTCTGGATGTCGAGCGCCTGTGGCTCGTATGGAGGCCCGCATCATGAGCACGCTTTTTCCCCACGGTCTTGCAGGAGTCATCTTTGATTGCGACGGCGTGATGATAGATTCTCGCGAGTCCAACAATATTTTCTACAACCGCGTTCTTGAATACTTCAACCTTGCGCCCATGACGCCGGAGCAGGAAGAATACTGCTTTATGGCCACTGCCGTGCAGTCTTTGCTGTACATTGTGCCGCCGCACCTCCACGACCAGATAGAATACGTCACACGCGAAGTCGTCAACTATCGCCGCGACATACTGCCCATGCTGCGCCTGCAGCCGGGGTTTACCGACTTTATTGACGATCTTCGTGACCGCCGGGTGCGCATGGCCGTGCATACCAACCGCAGGTTTGAGGGAATACAAACGGTTCTGGACATTTTCGGCCTGCCCACCTATTTTAACCCTGTGGTTGCGGCCGACACGGCAGCGCCCAAGCCGTCTCCCGAAGGCACGCGGCGCATCTGCTCCGCCTGGGGCGTTCAGCCTGAAACAGTGCTTTTTGTGGGCGACAGCGAACATGACAAGGAAGCGGCCCGGGGGGCGGGCGTAGTATTTGCGGCGTTTAACGGCGGGCCTCTCCGGGGGCAGATAACGGTTACGGATTATGCGGGCCTGCACACCGCGCTGAACCGGATATTGCCGCCCCAGAATGCCAAGCTGTAAAACCAGGCCCCGCCGGGTTCCCCTGAGCGTATTTTTTGACCCAAAGACCGCCATTCTGGAGGGCGCATGATTGTTCTGGCCAATACCATGAGCGCCGTTGCCATGATTCTCGGTTCACTGCTGAACCTGTATTTCTGGATCGTCATCATCGCGGCCGTGCTTACCTGGGTGCGTCCCGACCCATATAATCCCATAGTGCGCACCCTGCGCGCTCTCACGGAACCCGTGTTTTACCGTGTGCGCAAGTGGTTGCCGTTTACCTACACCACCGGCATGGACTTTTCCCCGGTGGTGGTGCTGCTGAGCATCGAGCTTTTCAACCGCATTGTGGTTGCCTCTCTTGCCCAGTACGCGCATGCCATCCAATAATTCCGGCTTCCTCGCGGACTTCCGCGTTCGAACATCTAACAATGGAGATTTCTTATGGATCAGCATGAACTAGAACTACTAACCAAGTATGCGGCTACTGATCCGGAGCTGAAATCCCTTTGGGAAGATCACGTGCTCTATGAAAAACAGGTAGAAAAGCTTGAAGGCAAACCCTTCCGCACCCCTACTGAAGAACAGACCTTGAAGCAGCTGAAAAAACAGAAGCTTGAAGGCAAAACCCAGCTCATGGCAATCCTCGACAGGATAAAAAAACAGGATTGCTAGCAGGCTGTTAAGGAGCCGGCTATGGAATGTACAGGTGCGCAGATTCTCCTTGAGTCCCTGAAGAGAGAAGGCGTTGACGTGCTGTTCGGGTATCCCGGCGGCGCAGTGATTGATATCTATGACGAACTGCCGCGACATCAGGAAATACGTCACGTGCTGGTACGACACGAGCAAGGGGCTGTGCACGCGGCTGACGGCTATGCCCGCGCCTCCGGCAAGGTAGGCGCCTGCCTGGTTACCTCCGGTCCCGGAGCTACCAATACGGTGACGGGCATAGCCACAGCCTATTCCGATTCCATTCCTCTGGTAATCATTACGGGGCAGGTTCCCACACAACTGATCGGCAATGACGCCTTTCAGGAAGTGGACATCGTGGGCATCACCCGCCCCTGCACCAAGCATAATTTTCTGGTAAAGGACATCAACAAGCTGGCCCTTACCATCCGCCAGGCTTTTTATCTGGCACGCACGGGCCGCCCCGGTCCCGTACTCATTGACCTGCCCAAGGACGTCATGCAGACCAGGGCCGAATTCGTATGGCCCGAAGAAGTCTACATGCGCAGCTACAACCCCACCTACAAGCCCAACCTCAACCAGTTGCGGCGCTCGGTAGAAGAACTGGCGCGCGCCGAGCGCCCGGTTATTCTGGCTGGGGGCGGGGTTATCATGTCCGATGCGGCCGAGGCCCTCACGAGCCTTGCGCGCAAGTTGCAAATTCCCGTCACCTGCTCGCTCATGGGCCTTGGGGCCTTTCCGGCCACCGACCCGCTGTGGCTCGGCATGGTGGGCATGCACGGCACGTACGCCGCCAACCTGGCGATCAACAATGCCGATGTGCTGGTGTGCGTGGGTGCGCGCTTCGATGACCGCGTTACGGGCAAGCTGGCAGGCTTCGCGCCCAAAGCGCGCATCGTGCATATTGACATCGACCCCACATCCATACGCAAAAACGTGGAAGTGCACGTTCCCGTGGTGGGCGACTGCCGCCTGGCGCTGGAAGGTATGGGCGAAATATGCAGCGCCAAGCTGGAGGGCAAAGACTGGGGCAGCGAGCACGCCGCGTGGCTTGAGGCCGTGGCCGAATGGAAAAAAAGCAAGCCTCTCTGCTACCAGAAAAACCACAATATCAAGCCGCAGGAAGTCATCCAGACCCTGTATGAACTTTCCAACGACGATGCCATCATCGCCACCGAAGTGGGCCAGCACCAGATGTGGGTAGCCCAGTTCTACACGTTCACCAAGCCGCGCACCCTGCTGACCAGCGGGGGGCTCGGCACGATGGGTTACGGTTTTCCCGCGTCCATCGGCGCGCAGTTTGCCTTCCCCCACAAAAAAGTCATCACCGTCGCGGGCGACGCCTCGTTACAGATGAACATTCAGGAACTGGCTACCGTGGTTTCCAACAGGCTGCCCATCAAGGTCGTCATCCTGAACAACCGCCACCTCGGCATGGTGCGCCAGTGGCAGGAACTCTTTTACAACCAGAACTACAGCTCCACCAACATGGAGGCCCAGCCGGACTTTGTGAAGCTGGCCGAAGCCTACGGGGCCGAAGGCTACCGCATTGAAAAGCCCGAAGACCTGCGCGCCACCCTTGAAAAGGCCCTTGCCACACCCAATCCGGCCTTTATCGACGTAGTGGTTGAGCGCGAGGAAAACGTGTACCCCATTGTGCCCGCTGGCGCGGCGCTTGATGAAATGTTGCTGGTGTAAAGGAGGGGCTATGACCAAGACACATGTGCTTTCCGTGCTGGTGGAAAACGAGCCCGGCGTGCTCTCCCGCGTGGCGGGACTGTTCAGCGGGCGCGGCTTTAACATCCATTCGCTCAATGTGGCCCCGGCCCTGGAAGAGGGCGTTTCGCACATGACCATCACCACAGAAGGCGACAGCCTGATTTTAGAGCAGATAATGAAACAGCTGCACAAAATCGTGTCTGTCATCAAGGTGGTGGACTTTGCGGACATTGCCGCTGTTGAACGCGAAATGATGCTGGTCAAGGTGCAGGCTGAAGGCCCCATGCGGGGTGAAATTCTGCGCACCGTTGAGATATTCCGCTGCAAGGTGGTGGACGTAAGCCCCAATGAAATGACCATTGAGGCCACAGGCAATCAGGACAAGCTGGATGCCATCATCAATCTTTTACAGCGCTTTGGCATCAAGGAACTGGCGCGCACAGGCTCTGTAGCCATGCGTCGTTCCAAAAAGGCGGATTAGGGGCTGTTTCTGCGGCCCGGGGCATTTTCGCCCATGAGCGGATTTTCATCGAGCATGGTCGTCCGCTCTGCCGCCGCACTTGGCGCGCCACCCCGCAAGGCGGTGTGAGTGCGGCAAAATACACGCTTTTATGCTGCACACGCCTTTAAGCCCTCAGGGCGCTTCAAGGGCGTCATGGTTCCAGGACTGTCCGTTCCCGCGTCTGACGGCCCACAAGGCCCTCTCCGGCACGGGAATGACGCCGGCGGCCGGTGTCCCTTATCCCCAGGGGCCGCCCCTGCGTGCAGGCAGATCCGCAACCGCGCTCGCA
>NZ_JBAIYR010000192.1:0-4257 GCF_036763145.1 Desulfovibrio sp. 1188_IL3213
AGGGCGGCGAACTGCGTGTGGGCGCGCGCCTCTGCGCCGGCGGGCAGAACTTCAGCATCACGGTGGCCGATACTGGGCCGGGCATTGCCAGGGACATTCAGGCGGCCATTTTTACGCCCTATTTTACCACCAAGCCCTCAGGCACGGGCCTTGGCCTTGCCATTGTGCATCAGATTGTGGAAGGGCATGGCGGCAATGTCAGCGTGACCTCCCAGCCTGGCCGGGGTACGGAATTCACTCTTGAACTGCCCGTGCGTGGCAGGGATGACGCCCCGCTGGGCGGATAAAAGTGTCAGGGAAGCCTTTACTCCGCGCTTCCCGCGGCTCCTGCGCGGGCAGGAGCCCAAAAAACGTGAATAGGGGGAATTCACTTCCCCCGTTACATGCGCGTTTTTTGTGCCTTTCCCCAAAATGGCTTCCATTTTTTGGCATCGAGCTGAGTAAATCGAAGATTTAATCAGCGGATACTCAGACAAAAATAACGGAATATTCAAGCTGCCGAGGAAGATGAAATGACTGTAAAATCGGCCGTAAAGCTGCTGGTGGTGGACGACGACCGCAATCATCGCGAAATGTTGCGCGCCCTGCTGGAAGAGTGGGGTTACGCCCCTGTTACCGTGGATAATGGCGAAGAAGCCGTGGCCCTGTGCCAGGAAAGCCCTTTTGACCTCATCCTTATGGACGTTCGCATGGGCGGCATGAGCGGCATTGAGGCCACCCGCGCCATCAAGGGATATAATCCGGCCATTCCCGTGCTGATCATGACGGCCTATTCCGATGTGGCGAACGCCGTGGAGGCCCTCAAGGCCGGGGCGTACGACTATCTTACCAAGCCTCTGGCTTTTGACGCTCTCAAGCTGGCCCTGGAACGCGCTCTCGACCATGCCAGCCTGCGGGACGAAGTGCTTGCCCTGCGTCACGAACTGGCGGCCAATGTGGACTCGCGCGATGTCATCGGCCAAAGCCCGGCCATGCGCCAGATGCTGGGCCTGGTTTCAGCCATTGCGCCTTCCGAGGCCACGGTGCTCATTACGGGCGAATCCGGTACGGGCAAGGAGGTTATTGCCAAGCTCATCCACGCCAACAGCGGCAGAAGCAAGGGGCCTTATGTGGCCGTCAACTGCGCCGCCCTGACGGAAACCCTGCTGGAATCAGAACTGTTCGGTCATGAAAAAGGCGCGTTCACCGGTGCGGAAAAACGCCGTGAAGGCCGGTTTCTGGCGGCCAACAAAGGCACGATCTTTCTGGACGAGATCGGTGAAATTCCGCTGTCCATGCAGGTCAAACTGCTGCGGGTGATTCAGGAACGCGAACTGCAGCGTGTGGGCGGCGACCAGAACCTCAAGGTGGACGTGCGCATTCTGGCGGCCACCAACAAGGATCTGGCCCAGGAGGTGGACGAGGGACGTTTTCGTCAGGACCTTTATTACCGTCTCAATGTGGTGGCCTTGCAATTGCCGCCCCTGCGTGACCGACAGGAGGACATTCCCCTGCTCGCCATGCATTTCATGAAGCTTTTTGCCGAGCGCAACGGCAAGACGGTCAAGGGTTTTACCCCTGCCGCTATGGACAGGCTGCTCAAGCATGCCTGGCCCGGCAACGTGCGTGAACTGGAAAACGCCGTGGAACGGGCTGTGGTGCTGCTGGTGGGCGAATATATCAGCGAACGCGAGCTGCCGCCCACCATTGTGGATGTGGAGGAGGACAACACACGTCCGGCGCGGCTGGATTTTGCCAACATGACGCTGGAGGAAATCGAGCGTCTGGCCGTGCAGGACACGCTTGAACAGGTGGGCGGCAATAAAAGCGAGGCCGCGCGACGCCTTGGCATCAACCGCAAAACGCTTTTATCGAAACTTGGGGATGGCAGGTAGCGGCAGGCCCGTCGTGGCTGAGCCTTGATAAAGGACTGGTATATGTTTAGAAAAATGTACGATGTGTTTTACAGGCGCTGTGTCAGGGCTACGCTTTTTTCTCTGGCGGGATTCCGTGCCGCCCTGACCAAGGAGGAGGCTTTTCGCCTGGAGCTGGCCGGGCTGGCCGGGCTTGTTCTAATCATGTTTGCAGTGCCCTGGCCGCTGTGGAAAAAGTTTTTTCTGACAGGCTCATATCTTTTGATTCTTATCGTCGAGCTGCTCAACTCCGCCATAGAGGACGTGTGCGATCTTGTAAGCCCCGGTTATTCAGAACTGATAAAAAACGCCAAAGATAAGGGATCTATGGCGGTTTTATTGGCCCTGTTCTGTAATGTACTGCTGCTTATCGCCCTGATTCTGCTGTAGCCGGTACTTGTTGCGCACCGAGCTGGGAGAAATTTTTTTTCAGATAGTAGTATATCTTGCTTCTGTTCAGGAGCGGAGCGTCTTCATGCGCAAAGGGGTGTGACTGCCCGGTAATGAAGAACAGAAAGGGAATATAGCCCGAAGCCTCACTGGTGTACGACCTGTGATCCCCCCAGATGGCTACCGTGGTTCCCGCAGGCAGTTGTTCGATATAGGCGGCCAGTGCGGTATCAGTGTGACGGCACAGCGAATAATAGGTGTTGCGTGGTTCGTCCGGAAACTTCAGGGAATTGCAGACCATTTCGGGCTGATCCATGACGTGCATGTCCAGCGTGATGATAAAATGCAAAAAAGGGCCGGCTGCAGGAATTTTTTGGGCCGCAAAGGCAAGCAGATCCGTGTCGGAGGCAATACCGTCCGTCCAGATGGGAATCGCAGGTACACCTTCGGCCTGCATTTTTTCCAGCCCGTAAACATGCTGCACTCCTTGGCGCTGGTAGGCAACCTCCTGATTCATGTAGTTGCCGGGCACGCCATGAAAGGAATAGCTGGGGGAAATTTTTTGAGTCAGAAAGCGCAAAAATGATTCAGAATAATCCTGTTCATACTCATAGTGCAAAATGCTGTGTGATGCGATGCGGCCATTGAATATTTCGTAGTCCGAGTTGGCTGATGCCATTTTTTTGGTTCCGTCCAGACGCAGCAGTATCGCATGCTTCAGCAGGCCATGCAGAAAGGGCATAACGTATTCCCCCTGTGCCTTTTCTGTAACCATCTCGTAATCCAATGCTTCCACTTGAATAAGCGCGATTTTGTCTGTGCAGGAAAGCGAGGGCAGACTTTCAATGCCCTCCGGCGATTCCAGGGGCTGCGTGTGGTTTTTCATGCGCCAGGGGTAACCGGTAGCCAGCTCCAGCGCATATGTGGCCAGATAGCCGCGTGTGTGCAGCGAACGGCGTTCCGGAGGTGTCGGGCTGATCTTTTCGTTTGCCATGTTCTCGGGCCAGAATTCCTTGAGCGACTGCACTGCGAAGCTGCTGCCCATGGCTATGGCAAAGGCTGCGAGAGCGCATATGCCGACCTGTTTTCGATAGGGCAATATTGTAACTCTGAATAAAAAAAATATTTGCGCAAAAGCGCAGATAATGAAGAATAACGATTTTGTAACCGGCACATGAGAAAGTACCGATAAGCCTAGATGGCTTGCGTAGCGTGTTCCATGTATTATGGTAGAAAGGTTTAACGGAACCTTGAGTGTGTCTGACACTGCAACGCACACAATGCCAAACACACATTGAAAAATAATAAATAATATGCATATTCTGCGGCTTGCCAAGACAAGCAGGCACAACGACGCCGCGATATTGATGCCTGCTATGGGGAACGTAGGGCGAATGCTCCACCATTGACACACAGAGCTGGACAGGGATGTTACCAATACCAGAAGAAACAAGTATAGCCATGAACGCATTGCATCGGTCATACGTTGTTCCGTTTTTTGTCAAAAGTTGTCTCGCCCTTGGCGAAAATATTTATTTCCTCAACAATAGCAGGCCGTCCAGAATAGTCCAGGGGTTGGGCGGGCAGCCCGGCACAAAAAGATCCACGGGCAGGATGTCTGCAATGCCGTTATTGCATTGCGGGGCATCGCGGAAAAGACCTCCCGATATGGCGCAGGCACCTACAGCCACCACGAGGCGGGGTTCCGGCGTGGCGTTATACGTATCAAGGGCTGCCAGGCGCATATTTTCAGACACAGGCCCGGTAACCACGATGCCGTCGGCGTGTCGCGGCGAGGCGACAAAATCAATGCCGAAACGGGGCAGGTCAAACACCAGTGTGCCGAGCACGTTGCAGTCGGCCTCGCAGGCGTTGCAGCCCGCGGCGCTTACTTGGCGCAGCTTGAGAGAGCGCCTGAATATGGAAAACTTGCCGGACTCGGGGGGCGTTGCGTCTTGCGGGGCAGGCTTGCCGG
>NZ_JBAIYR010000193.1:0-4242 GCF_036763145.1 Desulfovibrio sp. 1188_IL3213
CCGGCCACGGGCATGTCGCCCACTTCTGGCAGGTTCATATGCCCATCCGGCCCCACAGCAAGGGTGCGGTCCACATTGAGGTCGCCGCCCCACAGGCGCACCACCACACGGTCGCCGGGCGCAATAACCGCGCCTTCCTTGTTCTGGGCAAAATTGCCCTGAAAAAGGTTGGCCGCATAGGGCTGGACATTGTCGGCGGCATGGGCGGAGCTGCACAGAGCCAGCAGCGCCAGAACGGCAAAAAGATATTTTTGTTGCAGCATGGTGTTTCAAAGTATGCGACGCGCGGTCTCGCGGCTGTGCCGCGCCGCGCGCCTGCAATGGTTTAGGAAAGGTTGCCCGTGCAATTACGGTTTGGAAATGCCCTGACCCCACACCCTGGGGGCCATGATCCAGCGGCCCTGCGCATCCTGGCAGATAACGACCACTTCAGCCTCTTTTTGCCCGGCCAGCACTGTGCCGCGTTTGCAGCTTTCGCCTTTGGCCGACGTAAAGACTTCATCAACGCTCACACTGACACCCTGCCCGAACTGCACGTCGTCCAGCACGGTGGTCTGGCCGGGGGTGGAAATGATCATGAAGCTTTCCACGGGGCCTGGGGGCGTTTCGTCCCTTTGCGGACTTTCGCCAAGGCCGCATGCGGACAAAGACAAGGCAAGAAGAAGGGCGGCTGCCAAGGCCGCCGCACGGCTGATGCGCGATGCGCGCGCGAGGCAAAAGACTGTGTTCATGCCGGCTCCTGGCGGGGATAAACCGTAGCGCCATCACAGGCTGGCGCATCTGCGGTACGGTGATTCTGCTCCTCTCCATCTCGCAGAGAATGTCTGCTCTGTCAATTGCCGCCGCGTCTGCCGCCGCCATCAATAGTCACGCTTTTTGTTGAAATGGGGGAAATAAAAATCAAATACGTGATATTACGTAAAGTTATCGTGTCCACACTTTATAAATCATGAATTTTATTTTGCATTTCGTTGCGGGAGTGTTATTCTACGCACAATCTGGCCATCAGGTTATGCATCATTTGAGGAGCAAACATGTCGGAACTTTGTATGAAAGTCATACACGTTCATGATGCGGTAGGTAGTGTACTTTGTCACGATATAACCAGGATTGTTCCCGGCGAGAGCAAGGGGCCGGTATTTCGTAAAGGGCATATCGTGCGGCCCGAAGATATCAAGGTGCTGCTCGAAACAGGCAAGGAGCATCTTTATGTTTTTGAACCGCTTGCCGGAATGGTACACGAAAATGACGCCGCCGCCCGCATTGTGGCCGCTGCCGTGGGGCCAAACCTCATGGCCGGTGACCCGAAGGAAGGGCGCATTGACCTTGTGGCTGCCTGTGACGGCCTGCTGCGGGTAGACGTGCCTGCCCTGAACAGGATCAACAGCCTGGGCGAAATCACCATGGCGACCCTGCACGGCATGCAGTTTGTGAAAAAAGGACGCGCCGTGGCGGGAACCCGCGTGGTTCCCCTTATGATCGGTGAGGACAAGCTGCGCCGCCTTGAAGACGCAGTGAGCCGCCCCGTCATCGAGGTGCTGCCCCTTGCCCGTGCCAGGGTGGGCGTGGTCACCACGGGCAGCGAGGTTTACTACGGACGCATTCGTGACGCTTTCGGTCCTGTGCTGCGCAAAAAATTTGCGGCATTGGGCAGTTCCGTCATGGGGCAGACCCTGACCAGCGACGAGGTCAGCATGACCGCCTCGGCCATTGCGGATTTTTTGCATCAGGGCGCGGATATGATTGTGGTGACGGGCGGCATGTCCGTTGATCCAGACGACCGCACGCCCGCCGCCATACGCGCTTCCGGGGCGCAGATTCTCAGCTATGGCGCGCCGGTTTACCCGGGCGCCATGTTTCTTCTGGCCTATGCAGCAGGTCCCGGCGGACGTGTGCCTGTGCTGGGGTTGCCCGGCTGTGTCATGTATCACAAGGCCAGCATATTTGACCTCATTGTGCCGCGCCTGCTGGCCGGGGTTGAGGTAACGGCCGAAGACATCGCGGCTTTGGGGCACGGCGGTTTTTGCGCCGGCTGCCCTGAGTGTGCATATCCCGTGTGTCCATTCGGCAAGTAGATGTGTACCCGTATCCGTACCGGTATCATAGTCAACGTGTCAGGATTCCTGCGGCGCCCTGCTGCGCACGCAGGAAAATTACGGCCCTGAGCGCGGATATCCCGCGTCGGCATATATCCAGGCACTTATCATAGCAAAGGAGTCGCGCATGGAAACCAAAACCCTCATAGTCAACGGCATGGCCCGGCGTTTGTTGGTCAGCCCCAATGATCTTCTGGTGGACGTGCTGCGCAGCCAGTTGCAGCTCACCAGTGTGAAAGTGGGCTGCGGCAAGGGCCAGTGCGGCGCGTGCACGGTTATTCTGGACGGCAAGGTGGTGCGGGCATGCATCATCAAGATGAGCCGGGTGGCTGAAAATGCATCTGTAACGACCCTTGAAGGCATAGGCACGCCGGACTGTCTGCACCCGTTGCAGCATGCGTGGATCCAGCACGGCGCGGCGCAATGCGGTTTTTGCACCCCCGGCTTCATTGTGTCGGCCAAGGCCCTGCTGGACGAAAATGCCGCCCCCAGCCGCGAAGATGTGCGCGACTGGTTCCAGAAACACCACAATATCTGCCGCTGCACGGGCTACAAGCCTCTTGTGGACGCCGTCATGGATGCGGCCGCCATACTGCGCGGAGAAAAAACCGTTGAAGAGATCAGCTTCAAGATGCCTGCCGACGGCCGCATCTGGGGCAGCAGCATTCCGCGTCCCAGCGCCGTAGCCAAGGTGACCGGCCTTGCCGAGTTCGGCGCGGACGCCGCCGTGCGCATGCCTGAAAATACCCTGCATCTGGCTCTGGCCCAGGCCAAGGTATCGCATGCCCTTATCAAGGGCATCGACACGTCCGAAGCCGAAAAAATGCCCGGTGTCTTCAAGGTGCTGACCCACAAGGACGTGAAGGGCAAAAACCGCATTACGGGCCTTATCACCTTCCCCACCAACAAGGGCGACGGCTGGGAACGGCCCATTCTTAATGATGAAAAGATATTCCAGTATGGCGACGCCCTTGCCATCGTTTGCGCCGACTCCGAGGCCAATGCCCGCGCTGCCGCTGAAAAGGTCAAGTTTGACCTTGAGCTTTTGCCCGAATACATGAGCGCTCCCGAAGCCATGGCCCCGGACGCCATCGAGATTCACCCCGGCACGCCCAACGTCTACTATGACCAGCTTGAAGAAAAGGGCGCGGATACGGCTCCCTTCTTCAGCGATTCGGGCAACGTGGTCGTTGAAGGCAGCTACTATACCCAGCGCCAGCCCCACCTGCCCATCGAACCTGACGTGGGCTACGGCTATATCAACGAGCAGGGACAGGTGGTCATCCACTCCAAGTCCGTTGCCATCCATCTGCACGCCCTCATGATCGCCCCCGGCCTTGGCCTGGAATTCCCCAAGGATCTTGTGCTGGTGCAGAACACCACGGGCGGCACGTTCGGCTACAAGTTCAGCCCGACGATGGAGGCCCTTGTGGGCGTGGCCGTCATGGCTACAGGCCGCCCCTGCCACCTGCGCTATAACTATGAGCAGCAGCAGAACTACACCGGCAAGCGTTCGCCCTTCTGGACAACCATGCGCTACGCGGCCGACAGGCAGGGCAAGATCCTTGCCATGGAAACGGACTGGACCGTGGACCACGGCCCCTATTCCGAATTCGGCGACCTTCTGACCCTGCGCGGCGCACAGTATATCGGCGCCGGTTACGGCATCGCCAATATCCGTGGCAAGGGCCGCACAGTTGCCACCAACCATTGCTGGGGCGCGGCCTTCCGTGGTTACGGTGCGCCCGAGTCGGAATTCCCCTCTGAAGTGCTCATGGACGAACTGGCCGAAAAGCTCGGCATGGATCCCTTTGAGCTGCGCGCTCTCAACTGCTATAAAGAAGGCGATACCAACCCCTCGGGGCAGATTCCTGAAGTTATGAGTCTGCCGGAAATGTTTGATAAAATGCGTCCGTACTACGAAGAATCCAAAAAGCGCGTGAAAGAGCGCTCCACCGCCGAAATCAAGCGCGGCGTGGGCGTGGCCCTTGGCGTGTACGGCGCTGGCCTGGACGGGCCGGACACTTCCGAAGCCTGGGTGGAACTGAACGATGACGGCAGCGTGACCCTGGGCAACTCGTGGGAAGACCACGGTCAGGGCGCTGACGCGGGCAGCCTTGGTACGGCCCATGAGGCCCTGCGCCCC
>NZ_JBAIYR010000194.1:0-4198 GCF_036763145.1 Desulfovibrio sp. 1188_IL3213
GGCGCGGCGGTGGGAAGAGGCCCGGCGTTTTCCCGCTGGCGGCATTCTTGTTGTGCCTGACGACAATTATCGTTGGGGCGCGTTGATGGACCGCGCCGCAGGCATTATAGCCGAAGAGGGCCTGCCCGGTTCGCGGCTGGCGTCACTGGCGCGCGAGTTTGGCAAGCCGGCCATTTTCGGACTGGATAACGCAACGGAAATTTTAAAAAGCGGGCAGCGCATTACACTTTGCTCGGACGTCTGTCAGGTTTATGTGGACAGGCTGGAATCCCTGCTGCCCAACGTGCCGCCGGGGCGCGACTATATGCCCGGCAGTCCTGTGTACCGCATTCTGCAAAAGGCGTCGGCGCGTATACTGCCTTTGACCATGGATGTGGACAGCCCCGAGTTCAGGGCCTCCAACTGCCAGACATACCACGATATTGCCCGCTATTGCCATGAACGGGCCGTGAGCGCCATGTTCAGCCTTGGCGCGGAGAAAAAATACGCGCCGCAACGGGTAAAACAGTTGCGCGACAAGGTGCTCAAGCAATTCTGGGTGGTGAACCTCAGTGACGGTTTTGCCGTCACGCCTCCCGGCCCGGTCATTGATATCGAGCAGATCGCGTCGGTTCCCATGCGCGCCCTCTGGCACGGCATGAACGCCTATCCCTGGCAGGGACCGCCGCCTGTGGACGGCAAGGGTTTTCTTTCTGTGCTGTTTGAGGCCACGGCCAACCCCAATCTGGACCCGGCCGCGCAGACCGCGTATTTTTCTGAAAAAAACTATTTTATGATATCGCGCGACTATTGCAGTCTGCATTCGCGTTTCGGTTTTCATTTTGTCTCGGTAGAGGCGCGCCTTGGCGAGCGCACCCCCGAGAACTACCTTACCTTTCACCTGCGGGGCGGCGCGGCCAATATTGAGCGGCGCATCCTTCGTGTGCGTTTTGCGGCTGAAATTTTATGGGAATTCGGCTTTGCCCCCATGGTGCGCAATGATGCGGTCAGCGCCACCCTCAAGGGCATGGATCGTGAAGAAGGCGAACTTTTGCTGGCAGTGGCGGGGTATATGACCATTCATACCCGGCAGCTGGACATGATCATGCAGGATGCGGCCCAGGTGGCTGCCCGGCGCGAGGAAATGCTGGAACACTGCCGCCTGCTGTTCAAGGGCGAAAAATTGCCGCAGACCGCAACCGGCGTGGAGGAGGCGTAGCCATGTCAGCAGTCGCTCCCGCAGCCCATCGCGGGTACAAGGTCATATACCGCCGCCTGCTCGTAACCCTGCTGCTTATGGCGCTTACGCCCCTGGTGGCTCTGGGGCTGTTCTGTCTGGACAGGCTGAGCGCCATTTATGATGAAAAAATCAGTGCGGGCATCGAGGCTGTGGCCAGCAGCAAACACCGCGCGCTGGATACCTTTATGGTGGAGCGCGTCGCCCAGATAAAAAATCTGGCTTTCACCCACCCCTATGCCGACCTGAGCAACCCAACACGACTGAGCGACATTTTCAGCGTCATGCAGAGCAACAGTCGCTCCTTTGTGGATGTGGGCGTTATCGGCATGGATGGCCGCCACGTTTCCTATGTGGGCCCGTATGAGCTTAGCGGCAACAATTATTCAGACACTCCCTGGTTCAGAGAAGTGCTGCGCAAGGGCGTGTATGTGAGCGATGTTTTTATGGGCTACAGAAATGAACCCCATTTCATCATTGCGGTGCTGCGGCATGAGGGAGGGCGCAGTTACATCGTGCGGGCCACCATTGATATGGACGCTATGGGAGCCTTGTTGCGCCGTGTGTATTCCGGCCCGCACAGTGATGCCTTTCTGGTCAACGCCAGGGGCGAACTGCAGACAGACTCGCGCTATCACGGCAAAAGCATGAGCAGGTTCGGCGTACCCCTGCCGGACCTGAGCCGCAAGAGCGTGTCCACGCAGCACCTGACCACATCAAAAGGGCAGGAAATGCTGGCCGCCATGATGCCTCTGGAATCCATGCCTTGGGCGCTTGTGGTACTGGACGACGTACGTGACAGCCTGCAGCCGTTGCGGCAACTCAAGGCATTGATTGTTTTTTTCATGATTCTCGGCAGCGGGCTTATCTGCATGGGGGCCGAACTTTGCACCCGGCGGCTTGTGGCTTCGCTTGAAGAGTCTGACCAGAAGCAGGCCCATATTGATGCCCGCATGCTTCAGTCCAGCAAGATGGCGGCCCTTGGAAAAATGGCCGCGGGCGTGGCCCATGAGGTAAACAATCCCCTGATGCTCATTCAGGAAAATGCGGGCTGGATACGCGACCTGCTGGACGACGAAAAGCCCGAAACCATGAAAAATTATCAAGAGATACTTGAAAGTACAGAGAAAATTGACCAACATGTCAAGCGCGCCAAGGGCATTACCCAGCGCATGCTCGGCTTTGGCCGCCGCATGAACCCCGGTCGCACGGAAATACTGATCAATTCCCTGACGGATCAGGCGGCTGAAATGCTCAAAACAGAAGCCACCAGCCGCAATATCAACATTGTCAGGGAATACGATCCGCAAGTGCCGGTCATTCTGTCTGACCCCGCGCAGCTTGAACAGATTTTTATCAATATTATCGATAATGCCATTGACGCCATCGGCAAAAACGGCACGCTCACCATCCGCACCCTTGCCTGGAAGAAGGGTGTTCGCATATTGTTTAACGACAGCGGCCCCGGCATGGATCAGGAAACCATAACCCGTATTTTTGATCCCTTTTTTACTACCAAGAAGGTGGGCGAGGGGACGGGCCTTGGACTGGCTATCTGTTATACCATACTTGAAAAACTGGGCGGCCGCATTGAGGTGCAGAGCCGATTGGGCGAGGGAACCACCTTCAGTGTGACCCTGCCCGCCGAACCGCCACAGCTTCCGCCGGAAGACGGCCTGACGGCCTGAGGGCGTTTTGGCGACTGAAAAAGTTGATGCTGGCCGGGGGAGTGCCACGGCTTGCCAGAATATGCGCTCCGGCGCCATTTGCTGCACGAGACACGTCATCGGTATCGGCCCTGGCTTGGCCTGGCCGAGACTTTGCCTGAAACCGAGGAGGCCCCATGCGCGCGCTGTTTGTGGACGACGAACTGGAATTTCTTGAACTCATGCAAAAACGCCTTGCCCGGCGCGGAATGGAAGTGGTCACGGCGCCCGATGGGCAGACAGCGCTGAGCATGGTGGAAGAAAACCTTGTTTCCGGCGGCGAACCTTTCAATATTGTGGTGATGGACGTGCGCATGCCCGGCATGGACGGGCTTGAAACCCTGCGCCACATGAAGCAGAAATGCCCCGGCCTGCCCGTCATACTGCTTACGGGGCATGCCTGCATGGGGGTGGCAGTGGAAGGGCTTGATCTTGGCGCATATGATTACATGCTCAAGCCCGTAGCCATCAGCGAACTTATCATAAAAATGGAGGAAGCGGTTCGCTCCGCTGTGTAAGATGGCGCTCCTCAAGTTTTTGCGGCACTGGATAGGGCGGGATCAGCCCGGGGAACCAGACCCGGAGGAACTGGCCCGTGAGGAAGAACTGAAGGCGCGACTGCGTGAGCGTTGCGCGCGCTTCCGTCGTCTGCTCTCTGCCAACAAGCGCGCCCTTGAAGCCATGAGCGAGGTGGAAGACCGCCTGCACGGCGCAAAACCTTTCGGCATGGACTATGTGCATGCCGTCAGCACCAGGGCCGTCACTGCGGTTTTTCAGATGGTGCGCGAGTTGAACGCGCTTTCCGGCAATGCCTACGCCGGCCTGCTGGAACCTTTTGGCCGTATCCGCGCCCAGATGGAGGCTTTGCTGGAAGAGCCGCCCCATCAGGACGGTCCCCTTATCCTGCATCTTGACCAGATAAGCCTGAGCGACCTTACCCTTGTGGGGGGTAAAATGGCAAATCTGGGCGAAGTGGCCGCCAATGCCGGACTTTCCGTGCCAGACGGTTTTGCCGTGACTGTCAGCGCCTACTACCGGTTTATGGAATATAACGGCCTTCAGAGCGAATTGAACCGGCTTATTCAGGCCACGGACATGCAGAGCCTTGAGCAGGTTTTCAGTCTGGCCGCCGCCCTGCAAAAGGCCGTGCTCACGGCTCCTCTGCCTCCCGAACTCGAAGACGCCATTACTCAAGCCGTGGAGGCCATGCGCGCCAAGGCCGGCCCCGGTCTCAAGCTGGCCCTGCGCAGCAGCGCGGTGGGCGAAGATTCGCTTG
>NZ_JBAIYR010000195.1:0-4195 GCF_036763145.1 Desulfovibrio sp. 1188_IL3213
CGCGGACCCCGGCCAGCCGGTCGCCCGTGCTCGCGCCGGTCGAGCGTTCATCCTCGGAACATCCGGCGAGCAGGGAGATTGAGAGTAAGAAAATAAAAAGCACGGGTAGAAATCTGTATTTCATTGTAAATCTCCGATGGTATTATTGGTATTGGAGCGTCGGCGTTTCAAACCAGGCCGGATGCTCGGATCTTGCGCCGAGGTGGCGCAGGAACGATTTTGTCCGCTCCTCCCTGGGTGAATTGAAAAACTGGTCGGAACCGGCGGATTCAACGATCGCGCCGTTTTCCATCAGGATGACTTGTGACGAGACCTGCTGCGCGAAACCCATCTCGTGGGTCACCACCAGCATGGTCATCCCTTCGTCGGCCAACTGGCGCATCACGGCCAGCACTTCTCCGGTTAGCTCCGGGTCAAGCGCGGAGGTGGGCTCGTCGAAAAAGATGATCTCGGGAGCCGGGGCCAGTGCCCGGGCTATGGCCACACGCTGTTGCTGGCCGCCGGAAAGCTGGTGGGGGTAAGCGTCCTTTTTGTCCGCCATTCCCACTTTATCGAGCGCCTGCATCCCGATGGCCGCGGCTTCCCGCCTGGGAATGCGCCGGGCGACGACAAGGCCTTCGGTCACGTTTTCAAGCGCGGTCTTGTTCCTGAAAAGGTTGAAATCCTGGAACACAAATCCGGTTTTTTTTCGGATGGCGTCGATCTCCGCCCGGCCGGCTTTGCCGAACTGGTACACCTTCCCCTGAAACGACAGGGTTCCGCGGTCTCCGGTTTCCAGGAAGTTGAGGCAGCGCAAGAGGGTCGTCTTGCCGGCTCCGCTCGGACCCAGGATGGCCACTACGTCGCCCCTGGAGACCTCAAGAGTAACGCCCCTCAAAATCTCCGCGCCATTGAAAGATTTGGTAAGATTGGTAACTTCAAGCATATCTATCTCCTACGGCGTCCAGACCGCGTTCATTTTTTTCTCCCCTGCCCGTTGCAGCCAGGTCAGCACCGTGGAAAAGAGCAGGTAGATCAATCCCACTTCGCAGTAGAGGGCCAGCGGCTCATACGTGCGGGCGACGATTTTTTGCGTGGCCATGAACATTTCCACTACGGTTATGTTGGCCGCCAGTGATGTATCCTTCACCAGGCCGATGAGCGTGTTGGAAAGCGGCGGAAAGGCTGTTCGGAAAGCTTGCGGGAGGACTATCCTCCACATGGTCTGCAGCCAGGTCATGCCGACGCAGTACCCCGCCTCGATCTGCCCGGCCGGAACTGACTCCAGGGCCGCGCGCATGGTTTCGGCCGCGTATGCGCCGGTGTTCAGGGAAAAGACGATTACAGCCGCGGGAAAGGCCGGCACCACGATGCCGACCCCAGGCAAACCGTAGAAAATGATGTAGAGTTGAACCAGCAGCGGGGTGCCGCGCACGGCCCAAATATAAACACGCGCGAGCTGTTTGAAGACTTTCAGGTCCGCGACCTGCACCAGGGCGACGGCCACGGCGATCGCCAGGCCGAGGGCAAAGGAAATCACGGTCAGCGGGATGGTCATGGTCAGGCCGGGCAGCAGGATCTTCCAAAAAGAATCCGCCAGGAGGGTAAGTACACGTTCAGTCATCATAGGTAGGCTGAATGTAATTACTCTCCCTTGCTTTTCGTAGATACGGAATTATCCAATTTTTGCACTATCCTGCCAACGGAGGGAGCAAGATCCGGTCACATGCCGACGCAGCGAAGATTGGGGATGCCGATTCCGGCCAGGCTGGCGTCGAGCGAGACCGCGCTTTCGGCGATAAAGTGGTAGCGGGTGACGTCGATGTCGAACCCGGGAAGCAGGACTGCGTTGCGGGCGCGTTTGGCGAATTCGGCGAAAAAGCCGGCCGGGCCTCGCTCGTGGGTGCAGAATGGGACCACGCGCCTGCCGTAAAAATCCGTCTGGCCGAGAAAGGAGCGGAGCGGGGCCGGAATGGTGTCGTGCCATACGGGGCCGCCGATCAGGACGAGATCGTAGTTGCACATGCACGGGACGGAGAACCGCAGCTCCGGCAGCAGGTTTTCCTCAAGCTCCCAGCGGGAGACGGCCTCGACGGTTGCCGCTTCGTAGCCTTCCACAGGCTCTACGCCGAAAAGCACCCCGCAGGTACGGTCCCGGATCATCCGGGCGACGGCCAGGGTGTTGCCGGTGTGCGAGTAGCAGGCCACAAGCACCCTCAGGCAGGATCCGGAAAGGCTGTTCATGAATATTTTTTTCATCAGATTGCGCGCGGCCCGGTAACCGGCCGCACATCTCCCATGAAGGACTTATATATTCGGTAATCCGGGTACAACAGATACGATTTTATCTAAATTTTGCACAATTCTGCCCCGGTCTTTCCCGGTGCCTTAAGGCGTGCTATTGAAGAATCCGGACGAATTTTACATGGAGCGTGAACATGCGTGATACGACAGACAGAACATATGCGATCCTGAGAGAAAAGCTGCTCCGGCGGATGCCCGCCCCGGGCACCTACCCGACGCCGGTGCCGGGCTTTGTGCTGAACCGCCGGGACGAAGTCAATATTCCCGAAAACTGCTGGAACAAGCCCATTCTGGCGATGACGGTCCAGGGGGCCAAGCGGGTGGTGGTCGGAAACGAGGAATATCGTTACGGCGCGGGCAACTGCCTGCTGGCCGGGGTGGACATGCCCAACCTGAGCTATCTTACCGAGGCCTCGCCGGAAAATCCCTATCTGGTGATGACCCTGGAACTGGACAGCCATCTGACCACCCAGCTCGCGGCGCAGATTCCGCCCGCAAAAGGCCCCGGTAAGACTTCCTCCGCGGGCGGCAGCATGGGCGGCGTCGCCGTCATGCCGACCGACCCGGAAATTCTCCAGGCTTTCGGGAGGATGCTGGATCTTCTGGACACCCCGGAACAGATTCCGCTTCTTGCGCCTCTGATTTCCAGGGAGATTCACCTTTTGCTGCTGCTCGGACCGCAGGGCGAGCTGCTCAAATCCCTCAATACCCAGGGAACCCAGGGCAACCAGATATTCCAGGGCATCAACTGGCTGCGCGACAATTTCATGCAGCCGCTGGACGTGGACGAGCTGGCCAGGCGCCTGAACATGGCCCCGCCGACCTTCCGCAAGCACTTCAAGGCCGTTACCAGCATGAGCCCGACCCAGTACCACAAGCACCTGCGGCTCTATGAAGCCCAGCGGCGCATGCTGGAGGACCATGAGGACGTCTCAAAGGCGAGCTACGCGGTGGGCTACGAAAGCCTTACCCAGTTCAACCGCGAATATAAGCGCCTGTTCGGCGATGCGCCGCAGAGGAACGTGACGCAAATCCAGGCTTCTGCCTGAGCCGGAAACACCTGACCGTATACAAAGCCGGTGAGCGTCGCTCCCGGCTTTTTTCTATGCTCGTCCGCGGAAACGGCAGGAAAGTGCAAAAATTAGATAAATCTGTATCTTTTGTTTTGCCGTGCCGGAGCTATTCTCCTGAAAATGATGAATCACAGGCGGCGCTGAGTATGCGCGGTTCCTGAAAACAACCTTCCAAGGAGAATAGACATGCAATACGTTAACCTCGGGCGCACAGGCCTGAAAGTCAGCCGGCTCTGCCTCGGCACCATGAATTTCGGCGACGCCACGGACGAGCAGACCGCTTACCAGATTATGGACAAGGCCATTGAAACGGGCGTCAACTTTTTTGATTCCGCCGACGTGTACGGCGGACCGCAAACGCCCGACATGGAAAAAGGCTTCGGCACGTCCGAAGAAATCATCGGCCGCTGGCTGGAGAAGAGCGGCAAGCGCAACGACATCGTGCTGGCCACCAAGTGCTACCAGCCCATGGGCCTCGGCCCCAACGACCGCCGCCTTTCGGCCTACCATATCCGCCAGGCGTGCGAAGACAGCCTGCGCCGCCTGAAAACCGACCGCATCGACCTGTACCAGATGCACCACATCGACAGGACCACGCCCTGGGAAGAAATCTGGCAGGCCATGGAACTTTTGGTCCAGCAGGGCAAGTTGCTCTACATCGGCAGCAGCAACTTCGCGGGCTGGGATATCGCGACGGCCCAGGGCATGGCCCGCCAGCGCAACTTAATGGGCCTGGTTTCCGAGCAGAGCCTGTAAAACCTGACCGTGCGCGCCCTGGAACTCGAAGTCATCCCGGCCTGGCGCCATTACGGCCTCGGCCTCATTCCCTGGAGCCCCAT
>NZ_JBAIYR010000196.1:0-4154 GCF_036763145.1 Desulfovibrio sp. 1188_IL3213
CAGCGCCAGGCCGGGCGCCGGACCGGGACAGCAGCCCCCTGGCAACCGCAGGCGATTGCGACAACAGGCCGCCGTCCACAAAAAACATGCCCTGCTTACACTTTCGGGCCAAATATTTTCGTTTCTTTATTATTAAACAACTTCAGATGATTGAATATATATTATCATGATTCAGATTGGCACACCCCACGTCTTGCCGCCTTATGGCATGCCTGAACCCTTGAGGCGCACCATTTTTTCGTGCACATTGCTCTAGATGTAATGTTCCAATAGGTTGTTCACCCTGGCGAATCCGGAACGCCGGTACGATTTTTTAGAAAATCCATATCGCGAACGGTGTCGGTCACGCCCGCTCTGGCGATGTTGCACCGCCCCGCTTGCCGGGCATTTCCCCTGTTACGGCCCGACTCGGGCAGCCCCAGCCTGTTTCTGCTGCACAGAACCGGAAAGCACAATAAAATACAACACCCTTTCATGAAAGGCATAAAAAAGGCTCCCCAGATGATGGAGAGCCTTTTGACATAACGCTTTTCTACCTGACGGGGCAGCACGTCAGCACATCCGCGCCACGGAATGCTTTCAGGGCAAAATTGCTTCGACTGTTACGACAAAGAAAGTTACGGACGAAGACAGCAGCGCTGCATCGCCGTCAAGCAAACATTTCAAGATGAAAATGCTCTACCAGCTCTGCGGCATGGCCGCTACTTCCACAGGCTGCTGTACTTGGCGGCGATGCCGTCCGTGCGCTCCACCAGCCTGTCCACCAGCCCGTCCACTTCTTCATAATTGACGGTGCCAAGTTCACGGGCCAGAAGGTATCCAAGATATCCCTTGCCCTGCTTGAAAACCCAGCACACCGAATAGACCGAGCCGACACCCGGACGATCAGGAAACTCGGCCTTGCTTTCCAGCATGACGTACAGCTTGGGCTGATCCTTTTCTTCATCATCATTCAGGGTAAACAGGCTGCTTTTGTTAAAGCGCTCTTTAAGGCTCGTGCCAAGTCGCGCTCCGATGCTGTCCGTGCCTTCAAGGGATACGCTGACCACGGTCACGCGGTCCGCGCCTTTTTCGGGCTTGTCCTGCACAGGCTTGCCTGCCTGCGGCGTGGCCGCCGCCGCTACGCCCGCCACTGCCAGAACGCAGATCAGGGCCAGAATGCCAAATATTTTGTTCATGCCTTCTCCCTCAACGGTACAGAATGTGCGGCAGGCAGACGCCTTGCGGCACTAGAGCGGATTAACTTTGAGAATATACATTCTCAAAGTTTAAGGCACGCTCACTTCGGCGTTTAACCGCGCAGATAAACTGCGCTTACGCCTCCGTAGCGAACGTCTGCTCACGCAGCCGCCAGAGCAATTTCAAAGTGAAATTGCTCTAAAGCCGCAAATGCCTCTCTGCCGCAATCAGTCTATATAAAATTTAGAAAAATGAAAAGTACAGTCTGGCCCCGCCGGGGCTGCCCCGCAGGCTTTGCCGCGCCACAACGCCTGCAACACTTTGTTACAATTTGTCATACTGGACACACAGTTTGCCGCCTGCCTGCTGCTATATATGAAACCATGCATAATGAAACCGCTTTTTCGCGAATACAGACTCCTGTACCCGCACCTACGGCAAAGGATCTTTTCCGGCAGGGCATGGACTATCTGCGCGACAGGTGGCCCCTTGGCCACTCCCTGCCTGTACCCCTGCACTTTCTTCAGGAAACCAGCAGTGCGTGCGACTCGCCGCCGTGGCATGTGGAGGCCGTGGCGCGCAGAAACCCACGCAGGCACGTGTGCATTCCCTGCGGCTGGATAGCCCGTTACCTGCCGAAAAACACGCCTGTTTTCGAGCCGGGCTGCGGCAGCGGGGCCAACCTGCTGTGGCTGGCCCTCAAGGGCTTTACCAATCTTTCCGGCAGCGACATTGACCCTCGCGTGCTCCATTTCAGCGGGCATTTGCAAAAATATCTGGGCCACAGTCTGGAAACCTGGCAGGACAATGCCCTGTCACCCGCCCGGCTGCCTGAAAAACAGGGGGCCATACTGTCGGTCAACTGGCTGTACCACCTGCCCGGCGCATCGCTGGACGCCTTTATGGAAACGTACAGGCCCTGCCTGAAGCCCGGCGGCTTCTTTGTTTTTGACGTCATCAGCGACAGATACAACGGCGTGACCAACAACCAGTATCATACCGAAGACTGGCGCAAGCCCGAACACCTGCGGCGGCCCTCGGAATATACTTTCCGCCTGTCGCATGAAGATGTGGAACACCTCGCGCGCAAACACGGCTTCCGGGTTTTGCGGCGCACCCTCATCCACAGCCGCCCGCAGCGCTGCGCCTACATACTCGGCAGAACCGCTCTGTAAGGACCCAGCGCCCACAGATGCAGCCTCGTGATTTTGGTTTTATTCCGGCAGGCTGTTTTTTCGCCTGCCGGGCATGTCGGCAGGGCGCACACCGGGGCAGGCCGGAACCGGGCGGCCCCCGTTTGAGCCTGTGAATCTGCCTGGACCTGCCCGTAAATAGCAGGCGACGACAGGACATGGCAGAATGTGACAGCACGGCCCAACCCTGCCGCTGTCCTGCTGCTGTCTGCCGCCCCGTTCCAAAACCTTCCCGCGTATGGCGGGCCTTGTGGCCTCAGGCGTGGCGTTCATCCATCAGCGGCAACTCCAGCCGCGCCCTGAGGCCGCCCTGGGGCAGATTATCAAGAAACAGCGCGGCTTCATGCAGGCCTGCCATGCTGCGGGCTATGGAAAGCCCAAGGCCGTGTCCGCCCGTGTGCCGGTTACGTGAGCCTTCCACACGAAAAAACGGCTCAAAAACCTTTTCCAGCAAGGCCGGGGGCATCCCCGGCCCCTTGTCGTCAATATCCACGCGCAATACGTTTTTCCCGCCGGGCAGCGCCTGAACAGAAGCGGAAAGCACAGCCTCCCGCCCATAACGCAGGGCATTGTCCAACAGGTTATCCAGACAGCGGCGCAGGGCCACAGGATAGATAAGGGCCGGAAGCTCAAGCTCCGGGCCGCGCAGCGTCACGTCCTGGCCCATTTCACGGCGATCCTCCACAATGGATTCAAGAAACGCCTGCATATCCACCCTGACGCGGTCTTCCGTATGCCGGTGGCACTGGGTCATGGCCGTACCCATTTCCACGATGGAATGCAGGCTCTGCACGTCTTCCAGCATCTTCTGCCGGAACGTCCCGGGGGGCGTGCTTTCAAGCCGGAGGCGCATGCGGGTGAGCGGCGTGCGCAGATCATGCGACAGGGCGGCAAAAACCCGCTCCCGTTCCTCCATGATGCCGCTGATGCGCTTTTGCATGGCATTAAACGCCTGTGCCGCGTGGCGCACCTCGCTGGGTCCTTCGTCCGGGACCATGTGGGGCAGGCGCTGCGAGGAACCGAATTTTTCCGCAGCCCGCGCCAGGGTGCGCAAAGGACGCACCAGCCTGTAAACAATGAGCAGCAGCAAGGCCGCAAAAACGACAAATTCCAGGCCAAGCACCACAAAGGGCATGTCTTCAAGATGGGCGCGGTGGGCAGGACCGTCATAGCTGATGCCCAACCATGAACCGTCGGCAAGTTTTATGGTCAGACGGGCCTCAAACGAGCCGGACACGTCCCATAAGGAAAAAAATCTTTCAAAAAGCGAGGCCCACTGCCCGGCCTCTTTGCCGAGAATAATAACCCTCACCTGCGCCTGCATGACCCTCGGCTGCTGGCCGGGCGCGGCCAGATCGTCCAGCGCCTCGCGGATGTGCTCCAGAAAAAAGCGCGAAAGCGTATCTGTCCCCTGCGGCATGTCGGGCTTTTCATCCAGCATTTCCACCCGCACATCTGAAAACCGCGCCAGACCGCGTATAAGCGCGGGCCTGGCTTGCGCCGGTTCCGCTTCAAACATGCGCACGCACAAGGCAATGGTGGCGCTGTGATTAGCCAGCATATTCTGCACCATATGGCGCTCAAAAAAGTCGGCCACGGTAAGGATGGTCACGGTATGCAGGATAAAAAAGGCCCCAAGCAATAAAAGGCTCAGCCGCGAAAACAGGCTTTGGGGCAGGTGGCGGTCGGTGTTCATGCGCTTTCCCGGCGCACTTCCGCCGCCCAGATGTAGCCGTCGCCGCGCACGGTCTTTATGAGCGCGGCCTTTTCGCCGCCCTTGTC
>NZ_JBAIYR010000197.1:0-4152 GCF_036763145.1 Desulfovibrio sp. 1188_IL3213
AGGCCAGCGCTCCAGATCCGCTGTGGGCAGCCACAGATCCACTTCCGGCAGCTCTTCAGCCAGATTTTCCGCGCCGTAACGGCCCACCATGCAGCCGCCCACGGCCAGCAGAGGTTTTTTGCCGCAGCGGCCAAGGCGTTGCCCCGCGTCCAGAACGGCACGCACAGACTCGCGCACGGCGGGATCAATAAACCCGCAAGTATTGATAAATACAAGGTCTGCGCGGCCCATGTGCTCCACATGGCTCACAGGCACGCCCAGCGAACCGAGCAGGCGCTCGCTGTCGACCCTGTTCTTGGGACACCCCAAACTCAACGACCAGACCTTGATCTTTTTCTGTTTGTTTCCACTTGTCATGTGGGGCATCCTACAGATGTGCCTGAGACTTGTCACCAGTGCGGTTCATTTGCAAAACGTCGGGGCCGGTGCTAGGCTCAAAACTTGACAGTTCGGCGTTAGCGCCGTATCCGTGCGCAACCAACCAAGCGTTGCTTATGAAAAACAAACCCACCCAAACCAACACCCAAAAAGATTTCACTGTAGCTCCCATGAAATGCCTTGCAAGCGGCAGAATGGAAGAGCAGTGTTATTCAGGCGTGCTGCGCAGCGTCTACGCCGAAATATATCTTCTGGATTTTAAAAAAAACCAGGCGCGCGAGCTGTACAGAAGCGACGATATTTTCCTGCCGCCTTCGGCCGGACTCGCCCTGTCGGACCTCTTTACCGAAGCCTTGACCAAGCTCGTCCACCCTGACGACCACGACGCGCTGCTACGCTTCTGGGACCCCCTGGCCCGGCGGGATCTTGAAAAAAACGGCCAGCCTTTTTCTACGCTTGATATGCGCAGAAAATGCCGCAACATGAGCTACCGCTGGACGCGCATTACGGCTTTTCCCGTTCGCCAGCCCGGCGGTGATTTTGTTTATCTTGTCTGTGTGCAGGATGTGGACGAACTCAAGCGCGCGGCCACCATCGTGCGCGAAAACGAGCTTCTCCAGCAGCAAAAACTCGACAACCTGCGTTACAAGGCCGTGGTAGACCATACGCGCACCCTGGTATTCGAGTGGCGCAACAATGACCTGACCTACATCAGCCCCCGCATAGGCGAACTGCTGGCCGGAAACTACGACGACCGCATTCCCTTTGATGTCTGGCGTGAGGACAGTGTCCTGTACAGCGGCGACAGCGCCGCCTTTGACACCTGCCTTGCGCGCATGGCCCTGGGCATACGCTCCGGCGAAATGACCCTGCGCCTGCGCCGCCGCGACGGACAGTTCATCTGGTGCAAGGTCACCTACACCTGCCTGGCGGACGACGCCCCGGGAGATCGCTACATCGGAACCATCAACGATGTGGACGCCGCCACCCGCACGGAACAGGCCCTGCGCCTGCGCGCCGAACACGACCCCCTTACCGGGGCCTACAATACCCAGACATTTTTTGAAAAAGTTGAAGAGCTGCTGCGCGAGTACCCCACAGAGCCTTATGCCGTCCTGCGCTTTGACGTGGCAGGCTTCAAAGCCATTAACGAGGCATTCAGCCTTGAAGAGGGCAACCGCCTGCTGCGGGCCATCGCCCGCCTCATCCGCCAACGCATCGATACCAGCCGCGAGGCATACGCCCGCCTGACGGCCGACGTGTTTGCCGTCTGCGTCACCGGCGACCTCAACCGGATTAAAAGCTTCATCCATTTCCTTTCGCGCAGGCTTGAGCACTATTCCGACACTTTCAGGGTCAAACTTTTCTTTGGCGTCTGCCAGGTGGAAAACCGCCGCACCCCGGCCCATGTGCTCTGTGACTGGGCCTATCTGGCGCAAAAAACCATCAAAGGCAGCGACCTTGCCAACTTTGCCTTTTATGATAACGCGCTACGCCAGCGTCTGCATGATGAAAGCTATATTACCGACCAGATGTACCATGCGCTGGAGCAAAAGCAGTTCAAACTCTACCTGCAGCCCAAGGTGGAACTCTCCAGCGGCCGTATCGTGGGGGCTGAAGCCCTTGTGCGCTGGCAGCATCCGCACGACGGGCTGATCTTGCCCGGCCGCTTTGTGCCGCTTTTCGAGCGCAACGGCTTTATTGTGCGGCTCGACGAATACATCTGGGACCTCACCTGTCAAAGCCTGCGCATGTGGCTGGACAAAGGCTACAAACCCATGCCTGTTTCGGTGAACATGTCGCGCCTGCATTTTAATGACGGCGGCCTGACCAAAAAACTGGTCCAGCTTACAAGCAAATACCGCCTGCCTCGCAACCTGCTCGAACTGGAACTTACCGAAAGCGCCTTCTTTAAAAATGAAAAAGCCCTCATTCACATCATGTGCCAGTTACAGGCCGAAGGCTTTATCTTTTCCATGGACGACTTCGGCACGGGCTATTCCTCGCTAAGCACCCTGCGCGCCCTGCCTTTCGATATTGTCAAACTGGACCGCGCCTTCATCAGCGACGGCACAGACAACGAACGCGGCCAGATTGTGGCCCGCAACACCATTGCCCTTGCCAAAGACCTGCGCATGCAGATAGTGGCGGAAGGCGTTGAAACCCTTGATCAAGCCCGATTTCTGCTCAATTGCGGCTGCAACTGCGCCCAGGGCTTCTACTATTCCCAACCGCTGGACGAAAACGCCTTTGAGGTGCTTGCCTTCATTCAGGAAAAAGCCTTCTGGGTGGACCCCCTGCTGGTCAACGACGCCCGCGCTCTGGGCCTTCCCCTCAGCGACGAAAAGCCCTTCTACGACTTCTAGAGCAGATTAACTTTGAAATGCTTCACATTTCAAAGTTTTCATTCAGCCGAAAAATGCGATTTTCGGCTGAATCCACGCCACATTATGGCGCGCTGCACTTTCGTGCAGCTTTAGAGCATTTACACTTTTTCAAAGTTAAAATGCTCTAAAGCCGCTTTTAAATAAAAAAGCAGCGCCAAGAGCCTAGACACAGCCCTCAGCGCATTCCAGCCTGAAGAGTACCCCAAATCTTTGGCCGCCCAAGCCCGGCACCTGACAGCACAGCGCATGACGGGCGGTCTTCAGCCGCACCAGCCCGGCAGCCGTGCCAGCGGCGCGCCATTTGGGGCATCTGTGTCTGTTGCCTTTCACCTGCTCCTCCCGCCACAGCAAATGCTGCGCACGCCGGAAGCGCCGTTTCCGCTGAAGCGTCCTTACAGGGGCAACCGCAGGAGGCGTATGGTGCTTGGCTGTATATAAAGCAGTTTTTCCTGGCATATGCACCGTGGGCTGGTGACAAAACTGTCTTTACGAACGTTCAGCACGGCCTCGGCCTCATGGCTGCAATCAAAAAGATGCAGCACGTTGTTTTTCAGGCTGTCGGCAGTTGTCCAGTGGCGGTTCATGGGCGGCCCGTCAGGCGTAAGATGCCGCAAAAAACGGAAAACAAGCGCCCGGTGAGCGCCGCCGTTAAGCCACTGGTCAAAACAGTCCCACACCTGCTCCGCCGAAGGGTCCTGATCCGTGCCGAAAGGCTGGCGCACGTCCAACGGAAAAACGCGGCTCTGCATCCGAAGTATGCCGTCCACCAGGTCGCAATAGTCCGTTTCCTGCTCCAGAGCGGCCCGGAAGGTCGCGGGGGAGGCCGCAAGAGCCATAAGCGACTCGTTAAAAATCTCGCGCGCCTTGAGCACCCGGATGCTGTGGGTAAGCCGCAGGGCATTGAGCACGGCATAAATGGCGCAAAAGGTGTCGAGTTTGCCCTGATAAAAGGGTTTCAGCATGGAAATCCTCCCGTAGTTCTTATGCCTACTGCCAGCCAGCCGGTCAAGGCGGAATGCGCCCCGCGGCCTGCCCCATGCTTGCCTGCGCGTCCTGACCAGAGCAGATGAACTTTGAGAGTGTGCATTCTCAAAGTTCACTTCGGCGCTTCACCGAGCAAGTAAATTGCACTTGCCCGGCCTGCCGCGCGGCGCGCCCTTTTTGCATACCCGACTTTTCCTTTACAAGCGTGTCGCGTGCGTGTATAAGAGTTCATTCATAAACTATATCACAATACCTTGATATGCAGATATTTACTACGCCTCAACAACTTGCGGCCCAGTGCCGCGCCTGGCATGCGGCCGGGGACGACATCGCCCTTGTGCCCACCATGGGCTATTACCACGCCGGCCATGAAGACCTCATGGCCCACGGGCGCACCCTGGCC
>NZ_JBAIYR010000198.1:0-4139 GCF_036763145.1 Desulfovibrio sp. 1188_IL3213
GTGCGCCGCCGGCGCGGGCTTCCATGCTCTGCACGCGGCCACGGCGCCCGTTGAGGTCGCCCATGACGTCGCCGAGGTATTCTTCGGGCGTCACCACTTCCACGTCCATGATGGGCTCCAGCAGCACTGGGGTGGCCTTCTGCATGGCGTCCTTGATAGCCATGGAGCCAGCCACATAGAACGCCTGTTCCGAAGAGTCCACTTCGTGGTAGGAGCCGAAGACCAGGTTGACCTTCACGTCCACCACGGGGAAGCCAGCCAGCACGCCGGACTTCAGGGCATCGTTGATACCCTTGTCCACCGGGGCGATGTATTCCTTGGGAATGACGCCGCCGGTAATGGAGTTGACGAACTCGTAACCGTTGCCCGGATTGGGTTCGACCTCGATCACAACGTGGCCGTACTGGCCGCGGCCGCCGGACTGCTTGGCGTGCTTGAGGTCGGACTTGGCGGGCTTGGAAATGGTTTCGCGATAGGCCACCTGGGGCTTGCCCACATTGGCGTTCACGTTGAATTCACGGGTCAGGCGGTCAACGATGATTTCCAGATGCAGCTCGCCCATACCGGCAATAAGCGTCTGGTTGGTTTCTTCGTCGCCCTTGACGCGGAAAGAGGGGTCTTCCTTGGCGAGCTTGTTGAGCGCGGCGGAAAGGGCGTCGCGGTCAGCCTTGGTCTTGGGCTCAATGGCCACTTCAATGACCGGCTCGGGAATATTCAGCGATTCCAGGATCACCGGGCGCTTTTCGTCGCACAGGGTGTCGCCGGTGGAGGCGTTCTTGAGGCCCACCAGAGCCACGATGTCGCCAGCGCCGGCCCATTTCACATCTTCGCGCTTGTTGGCGTGCATCTTGAGAATGCGGCCGATGCGCTCACGCTTGCCGGTGTTGGAGTTGTACACCGTGGTGCCGGACTCAAGGAAGCCCGAATAAATGCGGAAGAACGAAAGGTGGCCGATGAAGGGGTCGGAGAACAGCTTGAACAGCAGACCGGCCAGAGGCTCCTTGTCGTTACAGTAGCATTCGATGATTTCATCTTCCTTGCCGGGTACATGGCCGGGCATGGGCGGAATGTCCACGGGCGAAGGCAGGTAGTCCACCACGGCGTCCAGCAGGGGCTGCACGCCCATGTTGCGGAAAGCCGAGCCGCACATGACAGGCACGATGGTGCGGGCAATGGTGGCCTTGCGGATGCAGGAAACAATCTCCTCTTCCGTGAGATCTTCGCCGCCCAGGTACTTTTCGAGCAGCACTTCGTCTTCTTCGGCCACGGCTTCAACCAGTTCGTGCCGCTTTTCCTCAAAGAGGTCCTTCATGTCGGCAGGCACGTCTTCAACCAAAAATTCCTGGCCCTTGCTGAGCTTGTCAAAGCGGATGGCCTTGCCGCGCACGAGGTCCACCACGCCTTCAAACTTGTCTTCAGCGCCGATGGGCAGTTCCAGCGGCACGGCCTTGGCTCCAAGGCGGTCATGAATCATGCCCACGCAACGGAAGAAGTTGGCGCCGATGCGATCCATCTTGTTCACAAAGCAGATGCGGGGTACGCCGTAATGGTCGGCCTGACGCCACACGGTTTCAGACTGGGGCTCAACACCGGCCACAGCGTCAAACACGCAGATGGCGCCGTCAAGCACACGCAGCGAACGTTCCACTTCAATGGTGAAGTCAACGTGACCGGGGGTGTCGATGATGTTGATGCGGCAGTCTTTCCAGAAGCAGGTGGTGGCAGCGGAGGTAATGGTGATGCCACGCTCCTGTTCCTGCTCCATCCAGTCCATGGTGGCCTGGCCTTCGTGCGTTTCGCCAATCTTGTGGCTCACGCCGGTATAGAAAAGAATGCGCTCGGTGGTGGTGGTTTTTCCGGCGTCAATATGGGCCATAATGCCGATATTGCGCTGTTTGTCTACAGGAACGGTGCGGGACACGGGGTTATCCTCCATACTGCGGATGCGGTGTGGTGTGGTGCAAAACCGACGCCGCTTCCTTACGGATGCGGCGTCGGGATATATTCATGAGAAAATCGGGACGGCCTCTTACCAGCGGTAATGAGAGAATGCCTTGTTGGCATCAGCCATGCGGTGGGTGTCTTCGCGTTTTTTCACCGCGCCACCGCGCCCGTTGAAAGCATCCAGCAGTTCGGCGGAAAGCTTCGCGGTCATGCCTTTTTCGCCACGGGAACGGGCGTAGTTGATGAGCCAGCGGATAGACAGGGAAACCTGACGCTCGGGGCGCACTTCCATAGGAACCTGATAGGTGGCGCCGCCCACGCGGCGGGCCTTGACTTCCATGTGGGGCTTCACGTTGTCCAGGGCCTTTTCAAAGGCGCGCATGGGTTCTTCACCTGTCTTTTCGGCCAGGTGTTCCAACGAACTGTAAAAAATCTTTTCAGCGGCGCCCTTTTTGCCGTCATACATGAGCCGGTTCACGAACTTGGTGATGAGACGGCTGGAATAAATCGGATCGGGCAGCACTTCCCTTTTGGGAACAGGACCTTTACGGGGCATGGGGTTTCTCCTTCATGCGGTTTTTCGGCGTCACCAACCCCGCAACGCACCGGCGCTCGAAACAACGGGCGGCCAGGCGCGCCGCATGGCGCACGCCGTACAAGATAAAGCAGACTATTTAGGACGCTTGGCGCCGTACTTGGAACGGCTCTTGCGACGGTCGGCCACACCGGAGGTATCCAGGGTGCCGCGCACGATGTGGTAACGTACGCCGGGCAAGTCTTTTACACGGCCGCCGCGGATGATGACCACAGAGTGTTCCTGAAGGTTGTGGCCTTCGCCGGGGATGTAGGCCGTCACTTCAATGCCGTTGGTCAGGCGCACACGGGCAACCTTACGCAGAGCGGAGTTAGGCTTTTTAGGGGTGGTGGTGTAAACGCGCGTGCACACGCCGCGACGCTGCGGGCAAGCCTGCAGGGCGGGCGTCTTTTTGCGTTTCAGCACGGCCTTCCGCTCAATGCGGATAAGCTGGTTAATCGTGGGCATTCTTTCCCTCCATTTGGGATTTTGTCAAAAACTATAAACCTGAAGAGGACAGGACATATCTTACCTGTCAAGGACTGTCAATAGCGCGCCCCGGCGAAAACCACGGCCCTGCGCCCGGAAGCGCTGTTCCATTTTGCCGGGATCTGTCTTTTTACCTTGTTATTGCACCGTGTTGCCTGCCCGTCGATCAATGCTGATCAATGTTGGTCAATGCGGCACGGAACTGGAAAAAAAATTGATGACAAGCACGCCCAGCACGATGAGTCCAAGGCCGATGCAGGCTGCCAGATCGAGCTTCTGCCCGAAAAGAAACAGACCGATGACGGAGACGATAACTATGCCGACGCCGCTCCAGATACCGTAGGAAATCCCCATAGGCACAACCTTGAGCACCTGCGACAGCAGAAAAAACGAAACTCCGTAACCGGCCAGTGCGGTCACGGTGGGGACAAGGCGGCTCATGCCCTCGGACTGTTTAAGGCATGCTGTGGCGATAACCTCAAGCAGGATGGCTCCGCCCAATTGCAGATAGGCCAGGGTGGCGGGGTGCATATTTTCCTCAAGCGTCGCGGTATGCTGCCGCACGGAAACCGCGCCACATCCGAAGTCGGCAGGCAACGGGCAAAACCGGCCGGGAAGGACATTTCGGCAAAGAAATGCCCTTCCCCAAGCCGCAACTATTCTTCGTTCAAGGCTTCGGCAAAGCGGGTGCGCAGGGCTTCCAGCTTGGCCTTGGCGTCCAGCAGCTTTCCGGCGCGTTCGCGCTCACGCTCGACCACCTCAGCCGGAGCGCGTCCGACGAAGCTTTCATTGCTGAGCTTCTTGTTCACGCCCACTATGTCCTTTTCAAGCTTGGCAAGTTCCTTGTCCAGCCGGGCCAGTTCGCCGTTCAGGTCAACGGCCCCCTTGAGCGGCACAATGACCTGGCAGCCTTCAACCACCGCCGAGGCCGAAGCCTTGGGCGCCTGTACGTCCGCCCCCGCGGTAAGCTCATCCAGGCGTGCCAGCGTGAGCACAAGATCGCGGTTTTCTTCCAACAATGCCTGCTGGGCCGCATCCACGGGGTGCAAAAGCAGGCTTACGCGGTGCGCCGGGCTGATGCCAAGCTCGGCCTTGATGGTGCGCACCGCCACGATGATCCCCTGGATAAGCT
>NZ_JBAIYR010000199.1:0-4136 GCF_036763145.1 Desulfovibrio sp. 1188_IL3213
ACCGGGCGCAGGGCGCGGCAAATGCCGCAGCAACGGCGGCCAGC
Source organism: Desulfovibrio sp. 1188_IL3213 (assembly GCF_036763145.1). Taxonomy (NCBI): domain Bacteria; kingdom Pseudomonadati; phylum Thermodesulfobacteriota; class Desulfovibrionia; order Desulfovibrionales; family Desulfovibrionaceae; genus Desulfovibrio; species Desulfovibrio sp. 1188_IL3213. The sequence goes on from NZ_JBAIYR010000199.1 coordinate 45, forward strand.
ACTGCGGCAGACGATGCCCGGCAGGCAATCGCCGAGGAGATCAACAGAGCTTCAGACGAGGCGGACAGAGCCAGTACCGAGGCAGACCGCGCAAAAAATGAAGCCGACCGTGCGCAAAGCCTTGCCAATATTGGCCCGGCCACACCTCAGCAACTTGGCATGGTCAGGATTGGAGAAGGCATTGCCATAACCGAGGACGGGGCGATTTCCGTAACTCCCGTAAACCTTGCCACCACGGAAAGGCCCGGCACAGTCAGGCCTGGAAGCGGCATGACCATTGATGCTGGCGGCGCATTGCACATCGCGTACTGGGATGCCTTTCCACCTTATGTGCCTATCCCCATCTGGGGCGTAACATTCGGCGGCAGTGACGGAAGGCGGGCCATCATGCCCGGCGAGGCAGCGGCAAGAGAAGACTGGATATTGTGTGACGGCGGCAATGACGGCAAAGGCGGCACAATGCCGAACCTGGCGGGCCGGACACTTTTGGGGGCAGACGCTTCGCATGTTGCCGGAACCATCGGTGGCAGTGGCAGCCACAGTCACACTGTCGTTGGCAGCGCAGGGAACTCGACACTTTCAGTCGCGCAACTGGCGTCCCACAACCACTCGTATACCTCATATTATAGCACTAATAGCGAGGGGTATGATTATGACCGTAGTGGTGCGTACAGTTATACAACCGGCGGGACCACGGGGTCAACCGGCTCCAATGCGGCACACACCCACACACTATCCGCCACAGCTAGTTCTGCGTCCAACTTCATGCCCTTCTGCGCGCTGCACTTTGTCATGCGTGTCATATAAAGGAGATTTACTATGCCCACAGTAACAGTAGTTCCGTCTGATCGGATCATTATCTTGGATGGCCTGCCCCTCATTTTTGACTTCTCCGCTCCCGCTGCCATGCATGCTCTTCAATGGGACGGTCAACAGGGCCATATTGAATGGACAGACGATTTTAACTGGCCGCTGTCCGCCGCCGATACTACAGCCTATGAGGAGGAGGTGGCCCCGTATGTGGATCTGTGGCAGGCTGAAAAAGAACGCCTTGAACAAGAAAGCGAGGCTGCCGAAGCCGCCCGCCTTGCAGAATACAACAGTACGGCGGCCAGGGCAGCGCGCTTGCGCACAGAGCGCGACGCCCGCCTTGACGCCACTGACAAATACCTGCTGGCGGACTATCCCATCAATCCAGAAGCGCTTGAAGCTGTCAAAGCCTACCGCCAGGCCCTGCGCGGCCTGCCAGCGCAATCCGGCGCGCCCTGGGACGGCGGCGGCGAACTGACGCCGTGGCCGGATATGCCGGAGGTATAGCCATGTCCATCCGCATTGCCTGCAACAACTTCACCGGTGGCGAAATCGCGCCCACCCTGTCTGCGCGCTATGATTTGTCACGTTACCGTAACTGCTTGTCCTGCATGGAGAACATGCTCCCCGGCCTGCACGGTGACGCGGCCCGGCGGCCCGGCACACGCTTTGTGGCGGATCTGGACGGATACTCCGTGCTCATTCCCTTCAGCTTCAATGCCCTGACCAGCCAGAATTTTGTGCTGATCTTCGGCGGCTACAACCTGCGCATCGCTGGCGAACAGGGGATTCAAAACATTCCCGTCATTGAAACGCCCTATGCCCCGGACGAACTGCGGGACATTTCCTACGCCCAGGTGGGCGATACCGTGTATCTGGCCCACAGCAACCACCCCCTGCACAAGGTGGTGCGGCGCGATGCCCCGGAAGATCAGGCGCAATCCGGCGGGCCAGCCTATGCCTGGAACCTGGAAAAGGTGGCGCTCAACGCATCCCTTGCCGCGCCCGGGTTGCCCTCGGTGACCTTTTCCGGCAGTTCGGGCAGCTATACCCTGCGCTACAAGGTGGCTGCCGTGGATGCCTCCGGGCGCGAATCCCTTCCCTCGCCTGCCGGGCAGTGCGCCAATGGCCGCCATCCGTCCGACTGGGTGCAGGGCAACAGCGCGAGCATAAGCTGGGCCTCTGTGGAAGGAGCCGTGGAATATAATATCTACAGGGAAGAAGCTGGTTACTTTGGCTTTATCGGCGTATCCGACGGCCTGAGTTTCAATGACCAGAACTACCAGGCCGACACGGCCGATACGCCCAAGGAAGACTGGGACCCGTTCGCCGACGGCAATTATCCCGGCATTGTGGCCTTTCATCAGCAGCGCATGGTTCTGGCCGCCACCCCCAAAAATCCGCAGGCATTTTACATGTCGCGCGTGGGAGACTTTGAAAATTTCCGTAAATCAAGACCATTGCAGGGTGATGACCCTGTGGAATACCTCATTGCCTCAGGCTCCATAGATGCCGTCACCTGGGCAGCCAGCTTCGGCGACCTGCTCATCGGCACCTCAGGCAGCGAATACAAGGCTTCCGGCGGCGACGGCGCGTCCATAACCGCAGGCAATATCAGCATCACGGCCCAGAGCTACTGGGGCAGCGCGGGCCTTGCGCCCATCATTATCGGAAACTCCATCCTGCATGTGCAACGTCACGGCTCCCGCGTGCGCGACCTCTTCTATTCACTGGAAAAAGACGGCTACGCGGGCAACGATCTTTCCATCATGGCTCCGCACCTTTTTGAAGGTCACACCATCCATCAGTGGGCCTATCAGCAGACGCCGGGGTCTACCATCTGGTGCGTACGCGACGACGGACTGCTGCTGGCCTTTACCTATATGAAAGAGCACGACATCTGGGGCTGGTCACGGCAGGTCACGCAAGGCCGGGTGCTCTCGGCGGCGGCCATTTCCGGCGAAAAAGGCGACACCCTCATGCTCGTGACGGAACGCCGCATCAACGGACAGCCGCGCATTTTTCTGGAGCGGCTGGCAGACCAGTGGCAAGACCACGAACCTGTGGAAGAAGCGTATTTTGTGGACTGCGGCCTCACGTTCCGGCTGGCCGCTCCTGCCATGACGCTGGAGGGACTGGACCACCTTGAAGGCTGCGAACTGGCCGTACTGGCCGACGGCAGCCCGGTGGAAGGTTGCGTGGTGCGCCAGGGCCGCGTGGAGTTGCCCTATGCGGCAAGCGTGGTGCAAGCGGGCCTGCCTTATGCCTCGGTCCTTTCATGCCTGCCTGTGGAATACGACAGCCAGTCCGGCACAAGCCTTGGCCGCCAGCGTGCCTACGGCATGTGTACTGCGCGCCTGTACCGGAGCGTGGGCGGCAAGTACGGCCCGGACAGGCATGAGCTGTACGATTTGCCCTTTCTGCCGGAACACTGGGGCCAGGCGGTATTGCCCTATTCCGGTGAGGTGTCGTTTGCGCCCGGCGGCTCGTGGGAGACTGCCGGCAGCCTGTGGCTGGTACAGGACAGGCCCCTGCCCTTCCGGCTGCTGTCGCTGGTGCTGGAAGTGAACTTTTCCTGAAATAGAGTAACTTTGAAATGCTTTGTGGGGGAGGTGACTCTTTTGCAAAAGGGTCCCTCCCCCCACGCCCCCACCCTCTAGAGCAGATTAACTTTGAAAATGTACATTCTCAAAGTTTAAAACACGCTCGCTTCGACGTTTAACCGCGCAAATAAATTGCGCTTACGCCTTCGCGGCGGGCGTCTGCTCGCGCAGCCGCCAGAGCAATTTCAAAGTGAAATTGCTCTAAAACCTTTACTCTTGCTTCAACCTGTCACAGGAATTCTTCCATCTGAGGCGGGGGCCAGAAAGCAGCGTTTTACAGACAGAACATTGTTTCAACGTGGCAATGCTCTGGACAGTGTCCAGGCAGTTTGCGGCGTCTTGCTTGAGTCACAAAGGAGAACACCATGCTGGCATTTGCCACCGAATCCTTTACAGAACTGGAATCCGAGGCCCGGCCCCTCACCGCCGCGCACTGGCGTGAAGTGGAAGCCCCCATGCACGGAAATACAAACTATGGTCTGGAAGCAGAACGCTACCGCCACCTGGAAGCACTGAACATGCTGCACGTGAGCGCCGCACGAACACCGGACGGCAGCCTTGCGGGCTACGCGGCCTTTACCCTTGTTCCCTGTCCGCACCGTCCAAAAACGCTTCTGGCCGCTCTGGACGGCCTGTACCTGACCCCGGAGGCACGCGGTGGCTTTACCGCCCTGCGGCT
>NZ_JBAIYR010000200.1:0-4085 GCF_036763145.1 Desulfovibrio sp. 1188_IL3213
TGCCTGCGCCCGCACCGGCCAGCCCCGGCGAACGGGCTGACTAGGCTTTGGGATTTTAAGCCTTGGCTTTTGAAGATAGCGGTGAGCCTTACCGCGCCCCGTGGCGCGCGCAGCGTAAATACGCGCGCTGCTGTCTTCATCCGTACTGCCCTGGGGTCACGGCTGAAGACACGCTTGCCCAGGCGGCAGACTTCTGCTTGCGCGGCTGCCAGGGCAACTTCCGGGCGAAACTGCTCAGGAACGCGTTATGACAAAACTGCCCTGATCAGATTTTACCGTCCGGGGCGCGCAAAAAACGCGACCGCTGAAAAAGCAGGGCAACGGCATCCGCGCCACATGGTGCAGTTTTCCTGTGCATTTCGGCGTTACGCCCCGGCATGCCCCTGATACGCACAAGCCGGAAAAACAGGCCCTTCAACACCGTGCCGGCATATCCGACTGCGCGACAGTGGAACTTCCGGCGGCATAATAGCCAAAGACCGAGCAAGCGCATGTTTTTTTGACCAGGTAAGACCATATGGACAAAAGTCTGTTCAGCTACATCAACTGGGGCCTGCTGGCCTGCATGCTCCTGCTCTATCTTGTGGGCGTGGGCAATCTGTACTCGGCCAGCGGCACACGGGTGGAAAGCGGTCTGGCCTTTAACAGCTTTTACCAGCGGCAGATCATCTGGGGCGTGTGCGGCTTTGCGTGCATGCTGGTCGCCATGGCTTTTGACTACCGCCAGCTGCGTAACCTGGCATGGCCGTTCTTTTTTCTGACCATGCTGCTTCTGCTGCTTGTTCCCATTGCGGGAAAGACCGTTTACGGAGCCAAGCGCTGGCTTTCGCTGGGTTTCATGAGCGTGCAGCCCTCGGAGCTGGCGAAGCTTTCCGTGCTGGTGCTGGCCGCGCGGCTGCTGGCGCGCGACGGCCGCCCCCTGGGCTGGAAAGACTTTATCTCCATCGCCTTTATCTGCCTTTTGCCCTGCGGCCTTATCATCGTTCAGCCCGATCTGGGCACGACCATGCTGATTCTGCTGATTCTGGCAGGCATGATCCTGTTCCACGGCCTCAAGGGCTATGTGCTCAAAACCTGCCTGCTTGCCGTTCCCTGCTTCGGGGCCTTCATGTGGTTTGTGGGCATGCACGATTATCAGCGCCAGCGCATCCTGACCTTTCTTGATCCCACCACCGACCCGCGCGGCACAGGCTACCACATCATCCAGTCGCGCATTGCCATCGGCTCGGGCGAACTCTGGGGCAAAGGCTTCAAAGAAGGCACACAAAGCCAGCTGCGCTTTCTGCCCGAACGCCATTCGGACTTTGCCGTGGCTGTTTTCGGCGAAGAATGGGGCTTTGTGGGCTGCGTGGCCCTGGTAACCCTGTTCTGCCTGTTTCTGCTTTCCATCTTTTCCACTGCCGCGCAGGCCAAAGACCGTTTTGGCAGCATGCTGGTAGTAGGGGTATTTTTTTACTTTTTCTGGCAGATACTCATCAACATGGGTATGGTCATTGGCATCATGCCGGTGGTGGGCATTCCACTGCCCTTCATCAGCTATGGCGGCAGCGCCACCGTAGTTAATTTCACGCTGCTGGGCATTGTGCTCAACGTGTCCATGCGGCGCTTCATGTTCAAGGGATAATTGTCAATCCAACGGGGAGTTCGCTGTGGCCAAGGACGAAATAGCCTATCTCGGTTCCGATACGGTTTACGAAGGAAAACTGCACTTCAAAGGCACTGTGCGCATTGAAGGCAAGTTTAATGGTGAAATTGCCAGCGAAGGCACGCTCAATGTGGGCAAAGACGCGCTGGTCACCGGCAACCTGGATGTGGGCGAACTGCTGCTTTCCGGACGCTTTACCGGCGAAATCACGGCCCGCCGCCGCGTGGTGGTCTACGGTTCCGGCGTGCTCGAAGGCCGGGTGCAGACCCCTGTGCTCCTGACGGAAGAAGGCGGCATCATCGAGGGACAGGTGAGCATGCAGGGCTGCGGCAAGGCAAAAGCGTAGTCACTGCCCGCCGCAACCATGCGGCCAACCTCTGCGCATGCTGCCTGATGACGCGGCAGGGGACCGATATCCCGCACAGGGCAGCTGCCCCGGCCCGTGCGTCCTGATGCTTGTCTGCCGGGCAAAAAAGTCAGGCATCACAGCCGTTCACGCGTCGGCAGAAGGGCGCATTGCCCCAATGGGAAAAATAGCGCATACTCTGAATCGAGAATATTTCAACACCGATACGGATACATGGCACTGGCGGTCATGCCGCCGCAGCCGGATTCTTTTGCACCGCTTTCTTCAAGGAGGCACACATGGCACAAGATTATTTCCGCGCGCTCAGAGACGTGGCGCTGGTCATCAACTCCAGCCTTGAAACCAGGGACGTTCTGCACAAGATTACGGAACAGACCGCGTCCACTATGGGTTGCAAGGCCAGCACCATCCGCCTGCTGGACAGTACGGGCCGCTTTCTGCTGCCCAGCGCAGCCCACGGCCTTTCCGCCACCTATCTGCGCAAAGGCCCGGTGGAAGTGAAACGCAGCGGCATGGACGGCGAAGTTCTGGCCGGAAAAACCATCCACCTCAAGGACGCTGCCGCCGACGGCCGCTTTCAATACCCCGAATCAGCCAAAACCGAAGGTCTGGTTTCCGTCCTTTCGGCCCCCCTTATGGTGAACGGCAAGGCCATCGGCCTCATTCGCGTGTATTCTGCCGAGGAGCGCGAGTTCACACCCGACGAACAGACCTTTATGGAGGCCGTGGCCGCCATTTCGGCTCTTGCCATTGAAAACGCGCGCCTGCATGAAGCGTTGCGCAACAATTACGAGCTGATGAGCAAACACGCCTACTCGGTGTATGAAGACTAGCACGCGACCCTGCCCGCGGCCTTTCGCACCCGGCGGCAGCCGGTCGCGACCCGCCGGGCGGAGACCATAAAAACCACGCCCTGCGCTCCGGACACCGCACCGGTGGCGGAAATAAAACCGATCCACCCCAAAGGCGCACGGCTGCATACGACATTTCCCTCAACAGCATGAGGATTTCGCATATGAGCAAAATCAGAATTGGCATCAACGGCTTTGGCCGCATCGGCAGGCAGGTTTTCCGCGCCCTGCACAAGAGCTATCGTGACCGCGTGGAAGTTGTGGCCATTAACGACCTGTTTGACGCCGAAACCAACTTTCACCTGCTGGAATACGACTCGGTTTACGGCCGTGCCTATCTGGACGCCAAAATAGACGGCGCGGAAGTAACCGTGGGCGACTGGAAAGTGCACTGCTTTGCGGAGCGTGACCCGAAACAGCTTGCCTGGGGTCAGTACGGCGTTGATATTGTCGTGGAAAGCACGGGCATTTTCCGCAAGGCTTCCCAGTGCTCCGTCCACATTGAAAACGGCGCCAAAAAGGTCATTATCACCGCCCCGGCCAAGGAAGAAGACATCACCATCGTCATGGGCGTGAATCATCAGGAATACGATCCGGCCAGGCACCACATCGTGTCCAACGCCTCCTGCACCACCAACTGCCTGGCCCCCGTGGCCCTGGTGCTGCAAAAGGAATTCGGCATCCAGATCGGCAACATGACCACCATCCACTCCTACACCAACGACCAGCGCATTCTGGACATGGCCCACAAGGACCCGCGCCGCGCCCGCGCCGCGGCCTGCAACATCATTCCCACGTCCACAGGGGCCGCCCAGGCCGTTGCCAAGGTCATTCCCGAACTCAAGGGCAAGTTCGGCGGCTATTCGCTGCGCGTCCCCACGCCCACGGTATCCGTGGTGGACTTTACCGGCATTCTGGAAAAGGAAACCGACACGGAAACCCTGCTGGGCAAACTCAAGGAAGCTTCTGAAACCTACCTCAAGGGCATTCTTGAATACAATGACAAGGCACTGGTTTCTATGGATTTCAAGGGCAATCCGGCCTCGTCCATTCTTGAGGCCTCCTACACTACCGTGCAGGACGGCAAAATGGTCAAGCTGGTGGCCTGGTACGACAACGAATGGGGCTATTCCTGCCGCGTGTGCGACCTTGCCTGCCTCATGGCCGAAAAAGGCATGTAGAGGCGGCCCGGCGGCTCTCCACGCCGCGCGGCCCCGCCCCG
>NZ_JBAIYR010000201.1:0-4076 GCF_036763145.1 Desulfovibrio sp. 1188_IL3213
GGCCGGAACGCAGGGCAAAGACGCTTCAGGGCAGCCCGGCGGCACAACGCCCGACGCCGAAGGCGGCGAAGCACCGCAGAACAACTGGCACGAATTTTCAAAGCTGACCGGGGCCATCATTGCGCGCTCCATTCTTTTTGTGGGCTTCAACACCTTTATTCCCCTGTACTGGGTGAACGGCTTTGGGCAGAGCAAAACCGCCGGGGCCGTAGCCCTGACCATTTTCTGCACTTTCGGGGTTGCCAGCAACATTCTGGGCGGCGTACTGGCCGACAGGCACGGCTTCAGGGTCATCGTGCGTCTGGGCTTTGCCCTGATGACGCCCGCCGTGCTGGCTTTCGGCCTGCTGCCCAACCTTTATGCCGCTTATGCCCTGCTGCCCCTGCTCGGCTTTGTGCTCTACGCGCCCTTCAGTTCTCTGGTGGTTCTGGGGCAGACTTACCTTGCCCGCAATATCGGTTTTGCCTCGGGCATTACCCTGGGCCTGGCCACCAGCCTGGGGGGCGTGTTCGCTCCGCTGCTGGGCTGGATCGCCGACAATCACGGGCTGCCGCGCACCTTTCAGTGCCTGGCCGTGGTAGCCTTTATCGGCACGGTATTCGCCTTTGCCCTGCGCGAACATACGGCAAAGGTTCCGGCAAGGGCGGCGCGAAGATAGCCCCTCCGCCACGCACAGTTACGAACATTCAAAAAGCCCCTGTATCGGCATTCCCGGTACAGGGGCTTTTTTCGTCCGCTGTCGTGGTGCATGCCGGTTTTCACCCGCGCCTGCTCACAGAACACCCCGCGTTACGGAACGAAAGCAGATCAGCCCGCCCCCACGGAGTGTGCGCCATGTCAGTTTGTGTGCGAAAAATCATGTGCCAGATGTTTATAACGCGAATAACATAATGTTATTATTTAAATAATATAAAATTTTAAATGTTCTTTTTAGCAAAAACAGATCCGCCCGGGCAAATCTCGTTGCTTCGGGCGGATACCAGCCAATCTTGCAGCCGGATGTGCCTGATGTTTCCTTGGCGTAAAAACAGGTGCGCAAACTGTTCCTATCTTATGCAAGAATACAATATAAATGAATATATTTCAGAGCTACCCTGTTCTTTCCGTATGCGCAAAAAGGCAGCCCGGAAACCGGCAGGAAGGAGAGCCACCGGTTTCCGGACTGTTTACACGGGCTGCGCCCTGGGCCGCTCGGGGTGCGGCATCTTCCTCGACACTGTCTAGAGTTTTGTCTCATACCTGCGCAGCACCGAAGCTCCGTCGGTGCGGATGATCTTGAGCCAGCAGAAGGTCAGCAGCAACGAGGGCAATGCCATAAGCGCGCCGGAGAAGTTGCCGAACATCTTGGCAACACCGAGGCCGCCCATGCAGATCATGCCCAGAGCCAGAACGCACTGCACGAGGCACCAGAAGGTACGGGTGCAGGCGGTGCGGCTCGGAATCGGGGCTGAGGCGACGGGTGGCCGTGCTGGCGACCACATAGGAACCGGAGTTGACCGTGGTTGCCAGAAAGATGGTGGACAGCAGGCAGTACGCCACGAGCACCAGTTCCTTGAAGGGCAGCGTGCCAAGCACGGCAACCATTGCGGCGGCCCCGCCCTCTGTCTTGAGAATGCTTACGACGTCGAGAATGCCCGCATGCTGTACATAGAGCGAATAGGAACCAAAGATGCCGTGCATCAGACAGCCGCCGGAAACCGTACCCGTCATGTCCCACAAAATGATTTCACGCACGGTGCGCCCGCGTGAAATGCGCGCGATGAACAGCCCCATGAAAGGCCCGAAGCCTGCCCAGAACAAGGCGTAAAAAATGGTCCAGTCCTGTGGAAAGCTGCCGCCGCCCCAGGGATCTGTCCAGAACACCATGTTGGGATAGTTTCCGAGCCACTTGCCGAAGGCATTGGTGAAGATATTGAAAAGCTGCACCGTCGGCCCGCAAAAGAAGCAATAGGCCGCCAGCATCAGGGCCAGAATCACGTTCACGTCGCTCAGCCACCTGATGCCCTTGTCCAGCCCCCGATAAACCGTATACCCCGCCACCAGACCGCTTTGGCATGCTTATTGATTAACCATGCGGCATCACACAGCAATCTCATGCTCGTCATGCATCACCAAGGAGGTTTATACTTATGTCCGCCAAAGCCAAACGCGCCGTCCTCATCGGCTATGACTGCCTTATCCCCAAGAGGCTTGAACATATGCTGGCCCAGGGAGGGCTGGACAATTTCCGCAAGTTCATGAACGAAGGCAGCTACATTCCCGAAGGGTTCAACCTGCCTACGGTCACCCCGCCCTCCTGGGCCACCATCTGCACCGGCGCATGGCCCCGCACCCACGGCGTGGAAGACTATTACTACTATCATGAAGGCCGCAGCCTGGACTATAAAGAAACCACCCAGGCCTTCGGCTCCGACATCCTCACCGCCCAGACCATCTGGGACGCCTGGGACAAGGCGGGCAAAAAGTGTCTTGTGATCAACTACCCCATGTCCTGGCCGTCCAAGATGGACAAGGGCGTCATGATCATGGGCGAGGGCCTCAGCCCCGCCGAAACACGCTGGCCCCTGCACGGCAACGAGCACAAGGAATTTCTCTGCTCTGAAAGCGTGATCTCCACCGACTACTACCCCATGGGCGCGCAGGGCGTTTTTGATGACGCCAAAGGCTGGAAAAACCTGCCCGAAGGCGACGAACCGCTGGAAATGACCGTCAACATGACCTTCAAGGAATCCACCGAACCCCTTGAGGATCAGGTATGGCACTGTCTTGTCTGGCAAAGCGAAGACGACGGCTATGACCGCATGGCCCTGTGCCCCGAAAAAGACTACGCCAAGGCATTTTTCACCATCACCCTGGGCGCGTGGAGCGAACCCGTGCAGCACGACTTTACCATAAAGGCCGATGGCCGTACGGAAAAGGGCGTGTTTCGCTGCAAGCTCATGCAGCTGTCTGACGATGCTGAAGAATTCAAGCTTTACGTGTCCGGCATAGCGGGCCGCTGCGGCTTTGTTGCGCCTGCCGAAGCCGCCGCCCACATTGATTTTTCCAAAGACATCACGGCCAACGACATCGGTCTTGTGGCCTACCTGCACGGCATCATCGACACCGACACCGTGTGCGAACTTGTGGAATTTCACAGCGCATGGCTGTGGAACACCATCAGCTCGCTCATCAAGGCCAACCCGGACTGGGATCTGCTTTACATGCACTCCCACCCCATTGACTGGTTCTATCACGGCTGGCTCAGCGAACTGGACAGCAAGGACGATGCCGTGCGCGCCCGCGCCGAAAAAATGGAACGCCACATCTACGAAGTGGAAGACCGCCTGCTGGGCCGCCTGACGGACATCATGGGCGATGAGACCCTCATGTGCGTCTGCTCCGACCACGGCGCGACCCCCATGGGGCCGATCCTCAATACGGCCCACGCCCTCAAAGAGGCCGGGCTGTGCTCCTACGAGCCTAAAAAGTCGGAAAATTACTGGGATATTTACGAAGAAACCGAAGGTTTCAACTACGTGCTCGACGTGAGCAAGTCCGCGGCCGTGCCTCAGCGCTACATGTTTGTCTACGTCAACCTGAAGGACAAATACCCCGGCGGCATTGTGGAAGCCGAGGACTATGAAAAGGTGCGCGACCAGAGCATTGACGCCCTGCTTGACTACAAACATCCCGAAACCGGCGAACGCCCGGTGCTGCTGGCCGTGCGCCGCGAAGACGCTCATGTGTTCGGCATGGGAGGCGCGCAGGCGGGCGATGTGGTGTACGTGCTCAAGCCCGAATACATGGCCGAGCACGGCTATGGCCTGCCCACGGGCGAATCCGGCTGCGGCAGCCTGAAGAACCTGCTCATGTTCCGCGGGCCGAACATCAAAAAGGGTTACCGCTACACGCGCCCGCGCTGGCTGGCCGACATCGTGCCCACCTTCTGCTACGTGACCGGCAACCCCATTCCTGAAGACGCCGAAGGCGCGCCCATTTATCAGATCATGGAAAACCCCGATCTGGTGGACTAGCCCCGAATTCGCAACCGGCGGGGTACGCCCCGCATCAGACGCGCCCATACCCCACGCCGA
>NZ_JBAIYR010000202.1:0-4054 GCF_036763145.1 Desulfovibrio sp. 1188_IL3213
GAGACGCGCCTGGGGTATGCCCCCCGCTTTGACGTGCGGCAGGGGCTGCGCCTGGCAGGCGACTGGTACGCCGCCAACCTGTAAGGCGTACGTGCCTCAGGCACGGTATTTCAAGATGTTCTGGCGCTTGCTACAGCGCTTGCAGCATAAAAACAGAACGGGACGGCAGTATCCATCGCCGTCCCGTTTTTGTCATTTCGTAACACGCGATTTTCTCTGTTCCTGCCCTGAAATTTTATGCGCCGGTTTGAGATACCCCTGGCAAAAAAGCGCTGCGTTGCGAGGCTGCCATAAAAAATATGGCGCTAATGGTATTTTTTATTGCCATATAATCCCGTATGTTGGCTTGAAAACGTTGCTGTGCGGGCATTGTGAAAAAAATATCTAATACGGGCAGGCTTGACACTTTTTTCTCAATGGGTCATTGCTTAGTCATGGTTAATGCGTGAGAGAGTCTCCAGCCATCAAAAAGCTAGGGGCACCGAAGGGGCAAAGCCGTCAGGCCGAAACTCTCAGGTAAAAGAATCGCGCATCCTCGTGCTACTGAATCCGTTTGTGGAGACAGGGCGTGCCATCAAACATCAGGTACGCTTATGCTCCACGTCCTTGTGACCAACAATCCCCGCTTTCAGGACATGTCGCCCGTGGGTTTGAGCATCAGGCTCATCTCGGGTTGAGGCGCGTCTGTTGTTCGCGCGGCGCGCGACCTGATTCACCAGGGTTGGCTTCTTGTCAATCATCCCCTCTACGGCAATTTTTTGCCGTGGCAGATGCCGTATCGTTCTCTCGTCCTTTCTTTTTCCGACCATGACGCTTCCCTGAGCGCCTCCGCTCCGGTGCATGTCTCTTCCCTTGAGCTTATCGAGCGGGCTCAGGGCCGTTATGCCGCCGCAGCCGGCCGCGCTCCCGTCCCTCTTGAGGGCCGGGCATTGCGGGACTGCGCCTTTGTGGACGTGGAACTTTTACGCGCAACTATCGAGAGTTTGAACTGTAGCATCGCAAGCCTTTCGACCCCCCACTGGAGGCCGCCTGTTTCAGAACCGGCCCGGCTTCCGCACGAAAAGGAGATGTAACGTGAAGTTGGAACTACACCGCATCATGGTCAGCAAGCTGGCCTTCGGCGCGCGCACAGGCATCCGTGACGGAGTGCTTACCGTCAATCGGGAAGAGCTGACAGCCCTGCTCAGGCAGGACGAACGCCTCGGCAGTGTCGAGATTGACGCCGCCCACCCCGGAGAAAGCGTGCGCATCATGCCCGTGAAAGACGCTATTGAACCCCGCTGCAAGCTGGAAGGCCCGGGAGAGGTGTTTCCCGGCTGGATCGGCGATGTGGAAAATGCCGGTGAAGGCAAGACTCTGGTGCTGACCGGCATGGCCGTGCTGACCACGGGCCGCGTGGTGGCCCCGCAGGAGGGCATTGTAGACATGAGCGGCCCCGGCGCTGACTACACCCCTTTTGCAAAGACCTGCAACCTGACGCTTGCCCTGTCCGCCGCCGCCGACCTTGAGCCGCATCAGTGCGAAGCCTGCTTCCGCCTGGCCGGTCTGCGCACGGCCCACTATCTGGCCGCCGCCTGCAAGGATGCCGTGGCGGACAAGGTGGAAGAGTTTGATTTTCCGCCCTTCAGCGAAGCCATGCATGCCCACCCCGGCCTGCCCAGGGTGGCCTATATCTACATGCTCCAATCCCAGGGGCTGCTGCACGATACCTGGGTTTACGGCGTGGACGCCAAGCGCATTCTGCCGACCATGATCAGCCCCACGGAAGTTATGGACGGGGCCATCATATCCGGCAACTGCGTGTCCGCCTGCGACAAGAACAATACCTACGTGCACCTGAACAATCCTGTCATCCGCAGCCTGTATGAACACCACGGCAAGGACCTGAACTTTGTCGGCGTGATCATCACCAATGAAAACGTGACTCTGGCGGACAAAAAGCGCAGCTCTTCCTATGCGGTCAAGCTGGCGCGCATGCTGGGCGTCGATGCCGTGGTCATCAGCGAGGAAGGCTTCGGCAATCCCGATGCCGACCTCATCATGAACTGCCGCAAGTCCGAGCAGGCGGGCATCAGAACCGTGCTTATCACCGATGAGTTCGCAGGCCGCGACGGCTCAAGCCAGTCTCTGGCCGATTCCTGCCCCGAGGGCGATGCCTGCGTGACCGCCGGCAATGCCAACGAAGTCATCATCCTGCCGCCCATGAAGAAAATCATCGGTGATCAGGCCCCTGCCGAAACCATCGCCGGCGGTTTTTTCGGCTCCGTGCGTGAAGACGGCAGTCTTGAAGTGGAGTTGCAGGCCATACTCGGCGCCACTAACGAACTGGGCTTTAACCGCATCGGCGGCCGCACCCTGTAGGGGCGTCCGGCTCAAGGAGCAGGAGACTATCATGGCATATAAGCTTGTGCATTATATAAATCAGTTTTTTGCCGGTATCGGCGGTGAAGACAAGGCCGACGTCAGCCCCGAAGTACGCGAGGGCATTGTGGGTCCCGGCATGGCCTTCAAGGCCGCTCTGGGCGATCAGGCCGAGATCGTGGCAACCTTTATCTGCGGCGATAACTATTGCGCCAACAATCTCGACGCCGTGGCCGCCAGGATGGTGGAAACCGTCAAGAGCTTCGGGGCCGACGGACTCATCGCCGGGCCTGCTTTTAACGCCGGCCGCTATGGCACGGCCTGCGGCGCGGTGTGCGCCGCGGTCAACAAGCAGCTGGGCCTGCCCGTGGTAAGCGGCATGTACCGTGAAAGCCCCGGCGTGGACCTGTACCGCAAGGAAGTAACCATTGTGGAAACAGCGGACAGCGCACGCGGTATGGGCAAGGCCGTGCCTGCGATGGCTGCCGTGATGCTCAGGCTGCTGCGCGGCGAAGAAATCGCTGATCCGGCGGCCGAGGGCGTTTTCCCCAGGGGCATCCGCAAGAACATGTTCTATGACGAGCCCGGGGCCGAGCGCGCTGTGCGCATGCTCATCAAGAAGGTCAGGGGCGAAGAGTTCAAGACCGAATACGCCATGCCCGTGTTTGACCGCGTGGAGCCGCGCCCGGCCATTGCCGACATGAGCAGGGCCACCATTGCCGTGGTTACCTCCGGCGGCATTGTGCCTGAAGGCAACCCCGACCACATCGCGGCCTCGTCGGCCCAGAACTTCGGGGCCTACAGCATCGAGGGCGTTACCGACCTTGAAAAGGGCAGGTATCTCACGGCCCACGGCGGCTACGACCAGACCTACGCCAATCAGGACCCTGACCGCGTGCTGCCCATAGACGTGCTGCGCGACCTGGAAAAGGAAGGCAAGATCGGCAAGCTCTATAACGTGTTTTACACCACCGTGGGCAACGGCACATCTGTAGCCAACTCGCGCAAGTTCGGAACAGAGATCGGCTCGCAGCTCAAGGCCGCGCATGTGGACGGGGTCATACTCACATCCACCTGAGGAACGTGCACGCGTTGCGGTGCAACGCTCGCCAAGGCCATTGAAGAAGCCGCCGATGTGCCCGTGGTCCACATGTGCACCATCGTGCCCATTTCCCTGAGTATCGGGGCCAACCGCATTGTGCCTACTGTGTCCATTCCGCACCCCCTGGGTAATCCCGAGCTTTCTGCCGCTGACGAAAAGCATCTGCGGCGCGAGCTGGTGCTCAAGGCCCTCAAGGCCCTTTCCACCGGGGTAGACGGACAGACGGTGTTCTAGAGCAGTTTACGAATGAAACGAGTCAACTGCTCTGCAAGGATTTTTCTGAAAATCCTTGCCACGAAATGCGAGTAGGCAGGCTTTTGCCTGCCGTAAGCAAGCATTTCAAGTGTTAAATGCTCTAGATGTAGAGTGTTGTCACGAGCGCCTTTCCCGGTATCTCTGCGTCGAACTTCGCCTTTTATTCCGGTCGGGTACCATAAGAGTACACTCCCTGCATAAAAGGCTCGTTCTCCTTGATATACCAAGGAATTCATCTCGTGACGACACTGCCTAGCCCGCAGGGGTTTTCGCTCTCCGGCTTCCGGCAGCGTTCAGAAGCGCCCGGAAGCCGGGGCCAGCCCGGCGGCCAAACGG
>NZ_JBAIYR010000203.1:0-4046 GCF_036763145.1 Desulfovibrio sp. 1188_IL3213
GTGCCGCCCGATCAGGTGGAAGAAGCCTGCACCCTGCTGCGCGCTGGCGGTGACCTTGCCTGCCTTGTGGGCGAAGTTGCCGAGCCTCGGCCGGACGGCAGGGCGCTGGTATTGCGCTGATTTTTCGGACAGCAGATATCTGCACCCTGATTTTGCGCCGTTGCCCTGATGCCGGAAGCTGCACTTTTTTGCGCTCCCTGAGGTTGCCGCAAGAGGAGCCCCCCAGGGTTTTGTTGCTGTTTTTTCATGCCTCCGGCTTGCCATGAGGCCCGGAAGCATTATCTTAAGAAAGTTGCGTCTCCGTCATGGTTTCCACATGCGCTGCCACCCGGTTTTTACAACAGGTATGGCCGGTCGCCGCTTGCGGGGCGAGAGCAAGTGTGCTATGGAAACACGCTTTGCGAGAGTGGCGGAATTGGTAGACGCACTGGACTTAGAATCCAGCACCGTAGGTATGGGGGTTCAAGTCCCCCCTCTCGCACCATCACGCCCACCCAGAAAAGGAGTCCCTCGTGGAATATAGCGCTGAAGACATTTCGCCGGTCAGAAAAAAAGTCGTCATCACCACGGATCCCCAGGAAGTGGAAGCTTCCATCATGGGCACGATCGCCCTGTACAAGACTTCCGTACAGGTTGACGGTTTCCGCAAGGGCAAGGTTCCGGCCTCGGTCATCGAGCAGCGCTTCCGCGACAAGATTTATGAAGAAGCCCGTCAGGACCTCATCAACGTACACATCAATGACGTGATGCAGAAGCTCGACGTCATGCCGCTGGCCGGTCTTGATGTGGACACGCCCGATGCTTTCGAGCGCGGTAAGGGCTTTGCCTACACCATCGAATTTGAAGTGCTGCCCACGTTTGAACTGCCCCCCTACGAAGGCATGGATGTGGAGCAGGAAAAAGTTGTGGTGGACGAAAAAGAAGTGCAGGAAGTGCTTGACCGCATCCTGCGCGACCGCGCCCAGCTTGTACCCGTTGAAGGCAAAGGCCCGGCCGTGGACGGCCAGATAGCCACCGTTGACTTTGCCGCCTTTGAAAACGGCGAGCCTGTGGAAGGCGTCAAGGCTGAATCTTTTGACCTGGCCCTGGGCGAGCGTCAGGCTCTGGAAGACTTTGAGGCTCTGGTCAAGACCATTGCTTACGGTGAAGAAGGCGAGGGCGAAATTCACTTCCCCGAAGACTTCATTGCCAAGGACCTGGCCGGCAAGACCGTGACCATGAAGGTCAAGGTGCACGCCATCAAGGAACGCAAGCTGCCCGAGCTTGATGATGAGCTGGCAAAGAGCCTTGGTCTTGAAAGCGTGGAAAAGCTGAAAGAAGCCATCACCAAGAGCTACACTGAAAGCCGCACCGGCCTGAACAGGAGCGCGGCCCAGAAGAACCTGCTGGACGGCCTGCTCAAGATGGCTGCATTCGAGCTGCCTCCGAGCCTGGTGGAAACCCAGATGAACACGCTGCTGGCCGACATGGCCGGTCGCCTGGAACGTCAGGGCCGCAGCCTTGAAAGCCTCGGCAAAAGCATGGAGGAACTGCGCAAGGACATGCAGCCCCAGGCTGACGAACTGGCCCGCGCCCAGGTGCTTCTGCTTTCTGTTGCCAAAAAGGAAGGTCTGGACGTTACCGACCACGAAGTCACCACGCAGATTTACCAGCTTGCCATGCGCACCGGCGAAGACTTCAAGTCCCTGCGCGAGCAGTATGAGCGTTCGGGCATGATCTTTGTGCTGCGCGACCGCATGCTGGCTGACAAGGCCATGGACCTCATTTACGCCAAGGCCAATGTCAAGGAAGTGGAGCCGAAGGCTCCCGAAACCGGAGCAGAGGCCGATGCCGCGCCGGGCGCATCCGCCAGCGCTCAGGAAAGCAAGCAATAATCAGGGAAGGCGGCCCAGAGGCCGCCTTTTGCTTTTTTCGCGGCGCAATGCCGCATATATCGCCCCTTGGGGCCATGTCAGTGAGGCTTTCATGTCGCTCATACCTATGGTTATCGAAACCACCGGCCGTTCTGAACGCGCCTACGATATTTATTCGCGCCTGCTCAAGGACCGCATCGTTCTGCTGGGTTCCGAGGTCAACGACACCGTGGCCTCGCTGATCTGCGCACAACTGCTTTTTCTTGAATCGCAGGACCCGGAAAAGGAAATTTCTCTCTATATCAACTCGCCCGGCGGCTCTGTTACCGCTGGTCTTGCCATCTATGACACTCTGCGCTTCATTTCCGCGCCGGTTTCCACGGTGTGCATGGGGCGTGCTGCCAGCATGGGCGCTTTTTTGCTGGCCGCGGGCAAGCCGGGGCTGCGTTATGCCCTGCCCAACAGCCAGATCATGATTCACCAGCCTTCGGCCGGGTATCAGGGGCAGGCCACTGATATAGAAATCCACGCCAAAGAGGTGCTGCGCCTCAAAGAGCGCCTTAACCGCATACTTGCCGAAAATACCGGTCGTCCTTACAAGGATATTGTCAAGGCCACCGAACGCGATAACTTTTTGACTCCTGAAGAAGCCAAAGACCTGGGCATCATCGACCGCGTGCTGGTTTCGCGCCAGGACATGGCTCAGGAAAAGAGCGAATAATCATGGCTAAGAACGATAAAAACAAGGTCAGCGAGCCTTTGAGCTGCTCCTTCTGCGGGCGCAGCGAACTGGAGGTGCGCAACCTCATCGTGCAGGATGGCGCGAGCATTTGCGACAAGTGCGTCAAGGCATGCAATGACATCATTGTACGCGACCAGATGGAAGTTGCCGAAGACACCGGGCCGCTGCTTTCGCCGCAGGAAATCAAGGACAGGCTTGACCAGTACGTTATAGGACAGCACGAAGCCAAGAAAATTCTTTCTGTGGCCGTGCACAACCACTACAAACGCGTGTTCTATGCCGATGCCCTGGGCGACGACGTGGAACTGGAAAAAAGCAATATTCTGCTGGTGGGGCCTTCGGGCAGCGGCAAAACGCTGCTGGCGAAAACCTTGGCCCGCGTGCTGCGCGTGCCTTTTGCCATAGCAGACGCCACCACCCTTACCGAGGCGGGCTATGTGGGCGAGGATGTGGAAAACATTCTGGTTCAGCTGCTGCAAAACGCCGATTACGACCTTGAAGCCGCCAGCAAGGGCATCATCTATGTGGACGAAATCGACAAGATTTCCCGCAAGGGCGACGGCCCCTCCATTACGCGCGACGTGTCCGGCGAAGGTGTGCAGCAGGCCCTGCTGAAAATCATTGAAGGAACCGAGGCCAATATTCCTCCCAAGGGCGGGCGCAAGCACCCGCAGCAGGAATTCATCCGCATGGATACGCGGAATATCCTGTTTATCGTGGGCGGCGCCTTTGTGGGCCTGGACAAGATTGTGGAATCGCGCATGAGCGGCGGAGCAATGGGTTTTGGGGCCAAGGTCCGTGCCAGCAAGGAAATGCCCCTGGGCGAACTGCTGGACAGGATACATCCTCAGGATCTGGTCAGGTTTGGCCTTATCCCCGAATTTGTGGGCCGTATTCCCATCATCACCCATGTGGATGAGCTGGACGAAGCCGATCTGGTGCGCATTCTCACGGAACCGAAAAACGCTCTGGTGCGTCAGTACCAGAAGCTGTTCAGCCTTGAGAACGTGGCCCTGCGCTTTACGCCCAATTCCCTCAAGGCCATTGCGGCCAAGGCCATTGAGCGCAAGACCGGCGCGCGCGGCCTGCGCAACGTGATGGAGCGCACCATGCTGGATATCATGTTCCGGCTGCCCTCCATGCCCAATGTGCGCGAATGCCTCATTAACCGGGCCGTGATCGAGAAGGGCAAGGAGCCTGTGCTCCTGTTCGGTGAAGCGGACGAAAGCCTTGTGAAAGAAAAAAAGCAGGCTGGCGGCGATCGGGCATCCTAGAGCAGATTAACTTTGAGAATGTACATTCTCAAAGTTTAAGCCACGCTCGTTTCGCTGCTTAACCGCGCAAGTAAATAGCTCTGCTGTCTTCGCGGCAGTCGTTGGCGAGCCTGCGAGCCTTACGAATGGCGACAGTGGTTGTGTGGAAACAAACCGCTCGTTACACATGGTGTCTGC
>NZ_JBAIYR010000204.1:0-4043 GCF_036763145.1 Desulfovibrio sp. 1188_IL3213
TGGCCCACGCTGTACGCCTTTGCCGTTGCCGAGGAAAACGCCTCCGGCGGCCGGGTGGTCACTGCCCCCACCAACGGGGCGGCGGGCATTGTACCCGCGGTGCTGACCTACTACCAGAATTTCTATCCCCATGCGACGGAAGAAGGCGCTCTGGACTTTCTGCTTACGGCCGGAGCCATCGGCCTTTTTTACAAGCTCAACGCCTCCATTTCCGGGGCGGAGGTGGGCTGTCAGGGCGAAGTGGGCGTGGCTTGCTCTATGGCTGCCGGAGCCTACTGCGCGGTGACGGGCGGCAGTGTGAAGCAGGTAGAGGTGGCGGCGGAGATCGGCATGGAACATAACCTGGGCCTTACCTGCGACCCTGTGGGCGGCCTTGTGCAGATACCCTGCATCGAGCGCAACGGAGTTGCTGCGGAACGCGCGGTCAACTGCGCCCAGCTTTCACGGTTGGAAGACGGGCGGCAGCGCGTGATTTCCCTGGATGCCATCATTGAGGTCATGTATCGCACGGGCCTTGATTTGCAGTCCCGCTACAAGGAAACCTCGCTGGGCGGTCTGGCTCAGGCCGTGGCCGAGGCGCTTGAACGAAAAAAGCAGGGCGGCGCGGGACCGTCCGGCAAAAAGGAAGCAGTGCTGTGAGTGAAATACATATAGTGGCCGAACTGGAAGTGCTGCCGCAGTATCGCGAAGCCTTCATGCCCGAACTGCGCGCTCTGGTGGACGGCAGCCGTGGAGAATACGGCAACCGACGCTAGAGCAATTTCACTTTGAAAGTGCTCTGGCGGCTGCGTGAGCAGACGTTCGCTACGGAGGCGTAAGCGCAGTTTATCTGCGCGGTTAAACGCCGAAGTGAGCGTGCCTTAAACTTTGAGAATGTATATTCTCAAAGTTAATCTGCTCTATGACCTTACCGAGGATGTTTCCAATATGTGCCGTTTTTTTGTGCTTGAAACCTGGGCTTCACAGGAAGCGGTGGACGCGCATAACGGCACGCCGCACTTCAGGGCCTTTGGCGCATTTGCGGAAGGCAAGCTGCGGCATATGAACGTGACTCTGCTCAAGATGGTTTTTTAGGGCGTTTTGCCCTTTGAGAAAGCCTGCTCCCAGAGTCGGGATGGCTCAAGACGGCCTTGTTCCGCAGATTGTGGAGGCCTGCGCGGCACCCGCACGCCTTTCGGCAGCGGCGGCATCCGCTTGCGGCGTTATGCTTGCGGGCTGTGGCCGCAGCCGCCGGAGCGCATGTGGCAAAACCATACCGTCCGCATGACAATGGGGCTTTGCCGCCAGGGATGCCGTAAAGATAGGCGTCTGGCGGCAAAGCCCCATTTTTTATCAATGCATACATCCGCAAGAGCAGTTCCAGGCGCGACGGTATCCCTGAAAGATGCTTCTGGCAGGTTAACGTTTGCGCTGTGTGCGCGTTAGAGCAAGTTCACTTTGAAATTGCTCTGGCGGCTGCGTGAGCAGTCGCCCGCCGCGAAGGCGTAAGCGCAATTTATTTGCGCGGTTAAACGCCGAAGCGAACGTGTCTTAAACTTTGAGAATGTACATTTTGTACATTTTCAAAGTTAATCTGCTCTAGACACTGTCTAACGGTCCTGGGGCGGCTCGATGTTTTCCACCCCGTCCATATAGGGAACCAGCACCTTGGGCAGGGTCACGCTGCCGTCTTTCTGCTGGCCGTTTTCCAGAATGGCGGCAATGGTACGTCCGGTGGGCAGGCCGGAACCGTTGAGCGTGTGAACAAAAGCCGTCTTGCCGCCCTTGGGCTTGAAGCGGATATCCGCGCGACGGGCCTGAAAGTCCGTGCAGTTGGAACAGGACGAGATTTCACGGTAGGTTTTCTGGGCGGGCAGCCATACTTCCACGTCATATGTCTTGGCAGAGGCAAAGCCCATGTCGCCTGTGCAGAGGGTGATGACGCGGTGGGGCAGTTCCAGCAGTTCCAGCAGGCTGCAGGCGTGGCCGCGCATAAGTTCAAGCTGGTTGAAACTGTCCTCGGGGTGGGCAAAGCGCACCATCTCCACCTTGGTGAACTGGTGCAGGCGAATGATGCCCCGCGTGTCCTTGCCCGCGCTGCCCGCTTCGGAACGGAAGCAGGGCGTGGCCGCGCAGTAGGCGCGCGGCAGGTCGGACTCTTCAAGCACTTCGCCCGCATGCAGGTTTGTCAGCGGCACTTCCGCAGTGGGGATGAGAAAATAGTCCCACTCGGCCAGCTTGAAAAGGTCTTCTTCAAACTTGGGCAACTGGGCCGTGCCTGTCATTGAGGTGCGGTTGACCATGTAGGGAGGGCTGACCTCAAGATAGTCGCTGTACCGGGTGTGCCTGTCGAGAAAAAAATTTACCAGGGCGCGTTCAAGGCGCGCTGCCCAGCCCAGGGATACGACAAAACGGCTGCCCGTAAGGCGCGCGGCGCGTTCAAAGTCCAGCCCGCCAAGAGCAGTGCCGATGTCGTCATGCGCGCGCGGCTCAAAGTCAAACTGCCGGGGGTCGCCCCAGCGGCTGACCTCGACGTTTTCGTTTTCATCCGCGCCCACAGGCACGGTGCTGTCGGGAATGTTGGGAACGCTCATGAGCCAGCTTTCCACATCATTCCTGGCTTGCGCCGTTTCGCCGTCCAGTTCCTTGATGCGGTCTGACAGGGAGGACAGTTCGGCAAGCAGGGGCGCGGCGTCCTGGCCGGAGCGCTTGAGCGCGGCCACCTGGGCTGAAGCCTCGTTACGCTTGCTTTTAAGCCCTTCCACTTCCGTAAGCAGGGTGCGGCGGCGGCCGTCCAACTCCAGAAATGCATCAACGCTGATACCCGAATGCCGGTCGGCCAGGGCCTTGGCTAAAACTTCGGGTTGCCTCTGCACCAGTTTAAGATCAATCATGACCGCTCCTGAAAATTTGCGCGGTAGCGCGCCGGATTCGCGGTAAAAATTGCGGCGCAAGGCTGCATCGGCATGCGCATGCTTGGGCCTGCGTCAGAAAAAATGTGTCTTTTGCGCCGGAAGCGCTCTGGCGCGTCGGCTTGAAACAAAAAAGCGCATTTGTCTTCGCTGTGGTCAACCGCAGAATATTTGCGGATAAAGGCGAAAGCCTCAGGGCCGGAAAGTGCGAATGCCGGTACAGCGCCGGGCCGCCCGCGATAATATAATTCCTTTAGCATGGGGGCGCGCCGCCTTGCAAGGCTGGCTTTTTCCGTATATAGCTCACGGGAATACTCTCGAGAATTTCTATAAACGCGAGGCTGTCATGAAACCTGTGCGCAATGTTTTATACCTTGTTTTGCTGGCCTTTCTGGTCGCTGCCTGCGGCCCGGCCAACAATGTGCGGCTGATGCCGCCGCCTTTTATGGAAGGCGGCGTGCTGCCCGGCCCCAAGGCTCCCCGGGTGACGGTGGTGGCTTTTGTGGACAAACGGCAAGATCAGACCGTCATCGGCTCCCGCCGCGATAACAGCGCCTTTGTCACCAGTGACAGCGTTACACAGTGGATAAGCAAGGCCCTGGCTGACGAACTGGCCCGCAACGGTCTGCAGGTTTCCTATGCCGACAGCGTCAATCAGGCGCGGGCGGGCAATCCCGACTTTCTCGTGACCGGCGACGTGGATCAGGTCTGGCTTAAAGAAAATTCCGCCACAGATCTTGCCACCAACATGCGCGTGAACTACGCCCTGGCTAACCGTCAGGGACGCATCTACAGCGAATCGCTCAATGCCTCGCAGTCACGCACGGTCATGCCTCTTGGCTCTACGGCCGACAACCTCATGCTGGACACGCTGCGTGAACTTATCAAACCCATGGCGCAAAAGATTGTCCAGGCTATCGAGGCCAAGAAGTAAGCCCGCGCGGGCCTTGAACCTTCTGTTTTTTTGCGCAGCCATGACATTGGCTGTGACGGGATTTTGCATGCTGCCGCCGGCCCTTGTGGCCGGCGGTCTTGTCTTGGCGCAGCCCGCAAGAGCAGCAGGTACGGCAGCCGGGTCTGTTCCGGCGTCAACGTCTGCTGCTCAATCCGCTTCGGAGGGCGCGGCCGGAGAAAGCCCGGCGGAGGCCGGGG
>NZ_JBAIYR010000205.1:0-4037 GCF_036763145.1 Desulfovibrio sp. 1188_IL3213
CAGCCCCTGCCGTGAGGCAGCCTGCGGATGACGCGGCTTCACAACGGCAGGTCAGACGGACACCGACCCGGGAAACAATCCTCCGGAACAGCCGCGCATGTGCGGCCCGGACGCCCGCCGGGTCTTGACTGGTGACAATTCAGGAGAAAGCATGGCCCTCAGCATAGGTATCGTCGGTCTGCCCAACGTGGGCAAGTCCACTCTTTTCAATGCCCTCACCAAGGCCCAGAACGCCCAGGCCGCCAACTATCCCTTCTGCACCATCGAGCCGAACAAGGCTACGGTGGCCGTGCCGGACACGCGCCTGCGCGACCTGACAAACAAGGCCAAACCGCAAAAAACCATCAATGCCAGCGTGGATTTCATCGACATTGCCGGTCTTGTGCGGGGAGCCAGCAAGGGCGAAGGTCTCGGCAACCAGTTTTTGGGCAACATCCGCGAATGCGCGGCCATCGTGCATGTGGTGCGCTGCTTTGAGGATGAAAACATCACGCACGTTGACGGCGGCGTTGATCCCCTGCGTGACGTGGACACCATTGAGACGGAACTTTTGCTGGCCGATCTGCAAAGCGTGGAAAAACGCCTTGAACGTCTGCAAAAAATGTCCAAGGGCAGCAAGGACGCCAAGGCAGCCGCCGAAGTAATGCAGACCCTGCTGACCCATCTTAATGACGGCAAGGCCGCCCGCGAATTTGTCCTGCCGGAAAGCAACGAGGCTTTTCTGACATCGTGGCGCGAACTGGGCCTTCTGACAGCCAAGCCCGTTATTTACTGTGCCAACGTGGATGAAAACGCTGTGGCCGAAGGCAACGCCTTTGTGGAAACCCTCAAGACCTTTGCCGCCGGACGCCAAGCGGGCTTTGCCTGCATTTGCGCCAAGCTGGAAGAGGAACTGCAGGGCCTCTCCGATGCGGAACAGGCCGAAATGCTGTCATCTTACGGCATTGACGAAAGCGGCCTTGTGCGCATTATCCGCACCGGTTACGAAACACTGGGGCTTTGCAGCTACTTTACGGTCGGCCCGCAGGAAGTGCGCGCCTGGACCATTCACAAGGGCTGGAAGGCTCCCCAGGCGGCCGGGGTTATTCATACGGACTTTGAACGCGGCTTCATCCGCGCCGAGGTCATCTCTTATCAGGACTACATGAGCCACGAAAACGAGGCCGCCTGCCGTGCCAGCGGCGTGCTGCGCGTGGAAGGCAAGGAATATGTGGTCAAGGATGGAGATGTCATGCACTTCCTTTTCAACGTCTAGAGCAGTTTACGAATGCAATGAGTTAGTGCTCTGCAAGGATTTTCAGGAAAATCCTTGCCACAAAATGCGCGCAGGCAGGCTTTTGCCTGCCGTAAGCGAGCATTCAAGTGCTAAATGCTCTAGAGCAGATTAACTTTGAAAATGTACATTTTCAAAGTTTAAGACACGCTCGCTTCGGCGTTTAACCGCGCAAATAAATTGCGCTTACGCCTTCGCGGCGGGCGACTGCTCACGCAGCCGCCAGAGCAATTTCAAAGTGAAATTGCTCTAGATATAGGGCAAGGCAACTTTGAGAATATACCTTCTCAAAGATCAAGACCCGCCTGCCACGGCGCCCGGGAACGCAGAAAAACCGCGTTTGCTCGCGCAGCCGCCATATCTGTTTTGAAAAGAGACTGCCCTAAACTGGTAACGTCAACAGCGCGCTGCCGGCTTATCCGGGCCGCCGTGTGCCTGCAAACCGCACACTGCAAGCCCGCCCGCGATAAAATACTGTATAAAAAATGCTGTATACAGCCAGCGCCCCTTCCGCATAAACGGAAGGGGCGCTGGCTGTTATTGTTCCGGAGCCGCGCGGCTCCTGACTCTTTAGGCGTTTTTCATGTGTTCGATCAGTTCCGCCAGACTGTGAGCCTGCTTGCGCAGGGCCTCAAGCTCGGCCATAGCCAACTGCATGGATTCGGAGGTTGTGGCGGCAATGTTGTTCACATCAGCGATGGACTTGTTAATCTCTTCGCTGGTGGCGGACTGCTGCTCACTGGCGGTGGCAATGGCGCGCACTTCGTCCGCGGTCTGATCCACCATGACCACGATCTCCTGCAAGGCTTCGCCGGACTTGTTGGAAAAGTCAGTGGCGGAAGCGATGTTGCGCACGGCCAGTTCCACTTCCTGAATGCTCTGCGAGGCGCTTTGCTGGATAGCGTGGATGGCGTTACCCACATCTGTGGTCGAGGCCATGGTTTTTTCCGCCAGCTTGCGCACCTCATCGGCCACAACGGCAAAGCCCCTGCCCGCGTCACCCGCACGGGCCGCCTCAATGGCCGCATTGAGCGCCAGCAGGTTGGTCTGGTCGGCAATGTCGGAAATAACGCTCATGATCTGGTTGATGGCCCTGGCGTGCTCATCAAGCGTGGTCATGCCGTCCTTGAGGGCCAGGGACTGGCGCTGCACTTCCTGGATGCCGCCTACGGCCTTGTACACCACCTCGGACCCTGCCTGGGCCTTGAGCTTGGCCGATGCCGAAACATCCGCAGCACCGCCCGCATTTTTGGCAACCTCAAGCACGGTGGAGTTCATTTCTTCCATAGCAGTCGCGGTTTCCGCCAGCCTGGCCACGGCATGGCTCAACGCGCCGCCGGTATTGTCCACCTGTTCGGCAATGTCGTTGATGGAAGAATTGAGGCGCTCAACCACGCCCTCTATCTGGGCCGCGGCGCTGATCATGCCCTCACGCTTGGCAATTTCAGCCTGCGCCTGAGCCTGCTTGGCCTCTTCCATGGCCTGCTGCGCCTCTTCACCCATCAGGCGCGCCTGTTCGGCCTGTTCGCTTGCATCCTGAACCAGACGGCGCAGGTTTTCTTCCATCTGGCGCAGGGCATCCGCCAACTGGCCCATATCGTCCTTGCTGTAAACGTCAAGGGTAAGGTCTTTCTTGCCCTCGGCCACACCGAGGGCGTAGCGGGTGATCTTGCCCACCGGAGCGCTGACTCTCAGCCCCAGGATGACCGAAAGGGTAAGCTGCAGCACCAGTAGACCGCAAGCCACCAGGATGGCCTTGTCCACGGCTTCGTGCTCAAGCTTCTGCAGATCACTCATGGGCATGCCCGCAAACCACATGCCTATGATCTGATTATTGGCGTCTTTGACCGGCCAGTAGGCGGAATTGTAGTCCACCCCAAGAATGCTATTGTGGGTGTAGTAGGTTTTTCCCTTTTTCAGAACCGCATCGAGAATTTCCGGTGATTGCAGCTTGGTACCCACGGCACGCTGCCCGTCAGCCATGATTGTGGTCATGACCCGGGTATCGCCCTTGAAAATGGTGATGTTAACGCCCGAAAGTTGCTTGAGCCAGTCAAGATAGGCAGGAGTGACAAGGGATGTGCCAATGGAAATGGAGCCTACCACGCGGCCCTCATAAACCACCGGCTGGCTGGCCCGGATTGTGAACGGAACGACGGTGCCTGCCACAACGGCCGCGGCGGGCTGCCCCTTGAGGGCAATAACCACTGTTTCCTGATTGGTTACGCTGTCGCCGTATTTATCAGCATGACCACGGGCGATGACCTTGCCGGACTCATCAGTAATGGTCATAAAGTCCGAACCGGCCATTTTCATGCTTTTTTCGCCAAGCTCTTTGGCCAGTGCGTGGTCCTTATGCACAATGGCCTGCACCATGCTGTTGTCGCTGGCAATCAGGGCGGCGCTTTGCACAAAACGCGCACGGGTGGCCTCATTGGCCTCCATGATAACGTTTTGCATGCGCCGGATGCCCTTATCCAGTTCATCTTCAATGGGGACTTTCATAAAGTAGATGGAAACAAACAGCACGACCCCACAGCAGGTGATCAATGCGCCAAACAGCGAACCCACATACTTGTGCGCGATCGTTATGCGCATGCCCCCTCCTTGCAACAAAAAGTTATTTTTGCAAAATATATCAATGTTGTCCGGTTAAGCACCCATAGCTAACAGGCTATAACTATAGGTGTTTATAGTTTTTCGTCTTCGCGGATTCAGAAGTTCTTCCAGAGAATCCTTGCCGAACAGATTCAAGCAAATGAGC
>NZ_JBAIYR010000206.1:0-4036 GCF_036763145.1 Desulfovibrio sp. 1188_IL3213
TGCGAGGCTGGCCCAGCAGGACGCATAAGCCTCAACTGGCGGGCGTTGCTGCTGCCGCTTCCCCTTCTGGAGCACCTGTGCTGGCACGAACTGTGCCATCTGCGCCACATGAATCACTCCCAGGCCTACAGGGCGGAGTTGACCCGCTATTCCCCGGACTGGCCCGGATGCGAAAAGGCCCTGGACCGGGCATGGCGCAATCTGCCCTGGTGGGCCTTGCCCGGCGAAGATCCGGCACAAGGCGACAGCTAGACCAGATTAACTTTGAGAATGCATGTTCTCCAGGTTCATCTGTTCCACGGGCGTTTACGAGTGAATAATTTGCCTGTTCTGCAAGAATTTTCAGGAAAATCCCTGCCATGAAATACAAGCAGGCAGGCAAAAGCCCGCCTGCTCGCATTTCAAGTGTCAAATGCTCTTAGGGATTCAGGTCTTTCATGGAATTGGCCCTGCCCGCCACCACAATGGTATCACCCTTATTCAGCACGGTCATGGCCGGAGGA
This sequence comes from Desulfovibrio sp. 1188_IL3213, assembly GCF_036763145.1. NCBI lineage: Bacteria > Pseudomonadati > Thermodesulfobacteriota > Desulfovibrionia > Desulfovibrionales > Desulfovibrionaceae > Desulfovibrio > Desulfovibrio sp. 1188_IL3213. The sequence goes on from NZ_JBAIYR010000206.1 coordinate 504, forward strand.
ACAAAGTTGAAAGAGTGCTCCCCCACGGGACGAATGCCCAGCACCATAATATTGAAACGCTGCATGAGGTTAAGCTCCACCAGCGTTTTGCCGTGCCATTCGTCCACCTTCAGTTCCTGAATGGCGATGCCCCCGTACTTGGGGATAAGGTCCAGCATGCCCGGATAGGTGAGCTGATGGGCGGCCATGACGGCGGCCTCCATCTCGGGAACCAGAGCGCGATTGACGCGCAACCGCTGCAGAATCTTGCGGTGTTCCTCATTGGACGCCTTGACCCATATTTTGGGACCGCCCAGTTCCTGCACGTTGAGAGTGATGCTGAGTGACTGCTCCACGCTTTCACCCACGCTGATGACCACCCAGTCCAGATCCTGCACATGCAATGAACGCAGCACGGCAATATTGGTGGCATCGGCCTTGTAAACGGACTCCAGCGCATCCTCGGCCCGCTGCACCCGCGCATCGGACATGTCTATGCCTACCACCGTGTGTCCCAGTGAAACAAGGGTGGTCGCCATGCGCAGGCCAAATTTGCCCAGGCCGATAACGCCTATTTCCAGCTTCTTTTCCGCCATCTCTTTCTTTCTCCGTGCTGTATCCGGGCCGCAAGCGCCGGGGAACCCCTCCGCCGCAAAGACCGGGCAAGGCCGGAGCCTCGCCGGGCATGCCGGGAAAAACCCGACTGCTGCTCTCTACTGCGCAGCATTGTGTCAGGGACAAAAAACGGTTTAGGTAACACCGAAAAAACCGCTGCGCCTTCAGGCCGAAGGCAGCGCCCTTTCCAGCGCAACTATACATATAAAAAGCCCTTGAACCACTTTTCGCAACCAGCGGTTAGAGCAATTTCACTTTGAAATTGCTCTGGCGGCTGCGTGAGCAGACGTTCGCTACGGAGGCGTAAGCGCAGTTTATCTGCGCGGTTAAACGCCGAAGTGAGCGTGCCTTAAACTTTGAGAATGTATATTCTCAAAGTTAATCTGCTCTAGCCGATGGGCAGTTGCGTTTCCGCCACGGTATACGCCTTGCGCGGCTGGAGGCTCTGCACCGCCATGAGCAAGCTCAGCAGCCCCACGCGCCCGGCAAACATGTTTACGATAATAACGCCCTTGCCCTCGGCGCTCAGCTCCGGGGTCAGGTTCATTGAAAGCCCCACTGTGCCAAGGGCCGAGACCTCTTCAAACAGGATGCGCAGAAAGGACGGCCCTTCGCCGCCGGTGCCGTGCAGTATGCCGTACTCCGTAATGCTGAGCAGAAACGTGGAAATCCCCACCAGCATGGAATAGAAGAAAAACAGGGTCAGCGCGCGGCTTACGTTTTCTGCCGGTACGCCCCTGCCCTCCAGCACGATCTGCCTGTCGCCCCGGAACTGGGCGGCAATATAGCCCACCAGCACCCTGAAGGTCACAACCTTGATGCCCCCGGCACAAGACCCCGGGCCGCCGCCCACAAACATGAGCGCCATGAGCACCAGCAGAGTGGCCTCACTCAGGCTGCTCATATTGACGGTATTAAAACCGGCCGTGCGAGCCACCGCAGCCTGAAAAAACGCCGTAAGGGCCAGATCAAAGCCGTCGCCAAGCGCATGCTCGTTGCCCACCCGCCAGAATTCGATCACAAATCCCACCGTCGCTCCGACCACAATAAGAAAAACCGTTGTCTTGAGCACAAGGCGGCTGAAGCGGCTGAACTTGCGCACGGGAACGCCCATGCGCCCGCCGGAAATGATGCCCAGGGCTTCGCGCAGCACGCCAAAGCCGATGCTGCCCAGAAAAACGCTGGCCGCAATGATGCCGTTGACCGCCACATCGTCCCGAAAATTCATGAGACTGTTGGGACTGAGCGAAAAACCCGCGTTACAGAAGGCCGAAACAGCATGAAACGCCGCACTGATAGGATGAAAAAACACGGGGTCATGCCAATAGAGCAGCAGAGCCGTGACAAACTCGATGCTGAATACCAGCGCCAGCACCTGCAAAAGAAAGCCCTTGAGGTTAAAGTCGTCGCCAAGCAGCGCCTGGCTCACGGCCTCCCGGCTGGTAAAGGGTACGGAGTTTCGCCAGAGCAAAAAAATGATGCTTGTATAGGTCATGACGCCAAGGCCGCCCAACTGCACGAGAAAAAGCAGCACCATCACACCGGCGGGGCTGAGCGCCACGCTGATGTCCACAGGCGTCAGCCCGGTAACGCAAACAGCCGACGTGGCGAGAAAGGCCGCATCAATGGGGCTGAGCCTTTGGCCTTCCTGCAGGCTCACAGGCATGTGCAGCAGAACTGCGCCCACGACAATAACCGCCAGAAAGGAAAATACGGGCCACGTAAGAGGGCTGAAAAATCTGTTCCTCTGCATGCCCCCATTTATGCCGTCCGCGAGAGGAAAGCAAGATGGTGAATCATGTTCGTTCTCCTTCATATTTCACATGAAAAACATATGAAATTCAGCGAACCACGCCGCAACCCAGGCAGCAGTTCATGCCCGCAGTTCATGCCGCAATCCCCGACGTCCCTTGCCCTTCCTGCCCCGGCTTCAGCCCAACGCGGCGTTGGGCCATGCCCTGCGCGCCCCCCCCTGCCCAGCCGGGCGACCATCCCACGCCATTTTTTCGGACACGGCAGTTCACACTTTACATACGACTGTTGCGCGGATATAGTCCGTTTCGAGCTAGGGGAGCCGTGCATACACGATGCATGGCTGAGAGTGGGATCTCCCAGACCCTTGAACCTGACGCAGTTCGCACTGCCGGAGGGAAGCCGCGGCCACAAGCTGTTCCGCTGCTTGTGGTTTTTTTGCGCCCTGCGTCGCAACCCGCGAGGCACACATGTCTACCACACTTTTTTCGCAGAACGCCGCGTTGCGCGACCTTCTGGACTCCCACCTGGACAGCTTGTCCGCCGAAGAGCAGCTGGAGGCCCAAAGCATCACCGCCGCCCTTGAGGCCGGCACTATGGTTCTGCTGGGCAACCCCGCCCACAAAGGGCTGAAGCCCATTCTTGTGGGCCAGCCCGCCAGAATCAAGGTAAATGCCAATATCGGCACGTCTCCCCTGAGCAACTGCCCCCATACCGAAGAACGCAAAATTCAGGCCGCTCTTGAGGCCGGAGCCGACACGGTGATGGATCTTTCCATCGCCGGTGATCTGGACGCCCTGCGTCTCGGCATGCTGGACGCCTGCCCCCGGCCCCTCGGCACGGTTCCCCTCTATGCCGTGGGCCAGCGCATTCTGGACGCGGAACGCGACATTGCCAGCATGAACCCGGACGAGCTTTTTGACGAAATTGCCAAACAGGCCCGCCAGGGCGTGGACTTTGTTACCGTTCACTGCGGCCTTTCGCGGCGCGGGGCCGAAATGGCCGTCAAAAACAACCGTGTTCTGGGCATTGTCTCGCGCGGCGGCTCCATGCTGGCCCGCTGGATGCTGGAAAACGACCGCGAAAACCCCCTGCTGGAATACTTTGACCGTCTGCTCGACATCTGCCGCCCCTACAACGTCACCCTCTCTCTCGGTGACGGCCTGCGCCCCGGCGCGGGCGTTGAC
>NZ_JBAIYR010000207.1:0-3995 GCF_036763145.1 Desulfovibrio sp. 1188_IL3213
CCAGCAGACCCAGAGCACATGCCCCATGGTGCTCATGCGCACGTCCTTGCCCTCGGGAAGGCGAGACAGTAACTGTGATAGCTGGGCCATTAACAAAGTCCTTTATGGCGGTACGGGCATGATATATACTGCCGGAAAAAATACGGCTGCGCGCGGCTCAAACAAAGGCGGTGCATATGGATATTAACAAAACTCTTCAGGAACTCAAATCCCGCCCCGGCTTCGCCGACCATGTGGGCATGATGCTTGTCCATAACGGCGTGGTACGCGGCTGGTCACGCAATGACCACAGCACCGTGACCTCTGTGCATATTACCCCGGACAGGGAAAAGATGGCCGTCATTGTGCGCGAAATGGAACAGCGCCCCGGCATTTTCGCCATTGTGGCCGATGCCGAAGAAGGACTGCTCAAACCCGGCGACGACGTCCTTTTCCTTGTGGTTGCCGGTGACATACGCGAAAACGTCAAGGCAACCTTTGCCGAACTGCTGGACAGAATCAAGGCCGAAGCCGTCATCAAGCAGGAAAATTTCGAGGCATAGTCCTGCACTCCGGCACGGGCCGTCACATGTATTCTATCGGCCGTGTCTGTAAAAAAATAAGCCCGTTATTCGCTTTTTGCACTTTACCTGCGAGCGCACGTTTTTTGCGCAAAAAGCGGCAGTAAAACACGGCCGGCATGCGTTCGGGCAGAAAAAAATGCCTGCGCGCATGCCCGGCAAGCCGCGGAATACTTTTCGTTTTTTCAGTTGATGCCGCCGCAACCCGCATTGCCAATCCGGCATTTATGTCTTATTTTAAAGGGATGCCGCCAGCCTCAGGCTGCCCGGAAACACACTTTCAGGGATGCCCCAGTGCGCAGCGTTGACGCGCTGGCAGGGCAAAAGGCGGTTTGCCCGCGCCCAACAGAGGAGACTTCATGTTCGGCTTTCTTTTCAAGAAAATATTCGGCAGCAAGAACGACCGGTATCTGCGCCGTCTGCGCTCCCAGGTACAGAGCATCAATGCTCTTGAGCCGCAAATGCAGGAGCTGGCGGACGAAGACTTCGCCGCCCGCATTCTTCAGTACAAAAAGGCCGTGCAAGAAAACGGCCAAAGCCTTGATGCCCTGTTGCCGGAAGTGTTCGCCCTTGTGCGCGAAGCCTCGCGGCGCGTGCTCGGCATGCGCCACTATGATGTGCAGCTTATAGGCGGCATGGTGCTGCACAAAGGCAAAATCGCGGAAATGAAGACAGGTGAAGGCAAAACCCTTGTCGCCACCCTGCCCGTGGTGCTCAACGCCCTGTCGGGCAAGGGCGTGCACGTGGTCACTGTCAACGACTACCTGGCCAAGCGCGATGCGGCCTGGATGGGCCAGCTCTACGGCTTTTTGGGCCTGAGCACCGGCGTCATCGTTCACGGCCTGGACGACGGCGAGCGCAAGCAGCAGTATCAGTCCGACATCACCTACGGCACCAATAACGAATTCGGTTTTGACTACCTGCGCGACAATATGAAGTTTTATGGACACCAACTGGTGCAGCGCGGGCACAATTACGCCATCGTTGACGAAGTGGACTCCATTCTTATTGACGAGGCCCGTACGCCTCTCATCATTTCCGGCGCGTCCGACGAGTCGGTGGGCATGTACCGCATCGTGGACGAGGTGGTGCGCAAACTGCGGCCCGAGCACTATACCATTGACGAAAAGGCCCGCACCGCCATGCTCACCGATGAAGGCGTGGCCTGCTGCGAGGAACTGCTCAAGCTGGACAACCTGTTTGATCCCGCCAACATCACGGCGCAGCACCATGTGATGCAGTCGCTCAAGGCCCATCAGGTTTTCAAGCGCGATGTGGACTACATTGTGCAGGAAGACCAGGTGGTCATTGTTGACGAATTTACCGGCCGCCTCATGGCGGGCCGCCGCTATTCCGACGGGCTGCATCAGGCGCTGGAAGCCAAGGAAGGCGTCACCATCGCCGCCGAAAACCAGACTCTCGCCTCCATCACCTTCCAGAACTATTTTCGCCTGTACGACAAGCTCTCGGGCATGACCGGCACAGCCGACACTGAAGCCGTGGAATTTCACCAGATATACAACCTGGAAGTTATCTCCATTCCGCCCAACCGGCCCATGCAGCGCAAGGACTACCCTGACCTCATCTATCGCAGCCGTCAGGAAAAATTTGACGCCATCGTTGAGGCCATCGCCGAACTGCACAAAAACCGCCAGCCCGTCCTGGTGGGGACCATTTCCATCGAAACCTCCGAAATGCTTTCGCATCGCCTGAGCAAGCTCGGCGTTCCCCACAACGTGCTCAATGCCAAGCAGCATGAAAAAGAAGCGGAAATAGTGGCCCAGGCCGGTCAGCCCGGCAAGGTCACCATTGCCACCAACATGGCCGGGCGCGGTACGGACATCGTGCTCGGCGAAGGCGTGGTGGACCTTGGCGGCCTGCATATTCTGGGTACGGAACGCCACGAAAGCCGCCGCATCGACAACCAGTTGCGCGGCCGCTCAGGGCGCCAGGGCGACCCCGGCTCTTCACGCTTCTATCTGTCGCTCGAAGACGACCTCATGCGCCTTTTCGGTTCCGACCGCATCAAGGGCCTTATGGAAAAGCTGGGCCTGCGCGACGGCGAAGCCATTGAAAACGCCATGGTCACCCGCGCGGTGGAGGGAGCGCAAAAGCGCGTGGAAGCCCACCACTTTGAAATCCGCAAGACCCTGCTGGACTATGACAACGTCATGAACCAGCAGCGCGAGGTCATCTACGCTCTGCGCCGTGAAATTATGGTCGAGGAAGACCTTGACCCGGTGATGGACGAGTTCATGAACGACGTGCTTGATGACGTGTACAGCACGTTGGACGGCGTGCCTGTGGACGATCACAACGGCTTGCGTGAGGCCGCCTTCGCCCGCTTGCGCGATGTTTTCAACCTGGATCGCGTGCTGCCTGAAAATGCGCCCCTGCCCGAGCGTGAAGAATGCGAACCCCTCATACGCAAGGTGCTGGAAGAACTGCGCTCCGAAACCGGCGAAAGCTACCGGGACATCCAGCGCTACTTCATGCTGGAAGAGCTTGACCGCTGCTGGAAAGAGCACCTGCGCAACATGGACGCCCTGCGCGACGGCATCGGCCTGCGCGGTTACGGCCAGCGCGACCCCAAGCTGGAGTACAAGCGCGAAGGTTTTGAAATGTTCCAGGCCATGCTGTTCCAGATTCGCGAAAACGTGTTCCGAGCTCTCTGCCGCGTGCGCGTGGCCCCGGCGGAAACCGCTCCCGTGGAGGCCATTGAGATCGCTCCCGAAAGCGAAGAACCTCAGGGGCAGCCCCTGGCGCGGGAATACCGCCATAAGGAAGACCGGGGCAACCTTTCCTATTCCGGGGGGGGCGATTCCGAAGAACCGCGTAATACCCCGGCAAAGGCCGCGCCCCGCATTGGCCGAAACGATCCCTGCCCCTGCGGCAGCGGCAGGAAGTATAAAAAATGTTGCGGCGCAGATAAATAAGCGGATAAATAGTATGAATGGCCTGAGTGCGCGGGTGCGCGCTCAGGCTGCAAGCCCCCTGTCCTCCTCATGCATGGGCCAAACGAGCACCAGGTGAGCAGGTGAACGCCAGATAAGCGCACTACAAGAGCGGCTGCAGTGATTTACGCCGCGAGTATTTAAAAAGAGCGGTTCCCGCAAAGGGAACCGCTCTTTCATATTTCGCGTCTTCTGCCGCCCGCTACGCAGGCGGCCCCAATAAAGACAGCAAGCTCATTTCAAAGTTTTCATTCAGCCGAAACATGCGATTTCCGGCTGAATCCACGCCACGTTGCCGCGCGCTGCACTTTCGTGCAACGTTGAGCATTTACACTTTTTCAAAGTTAAAGCGCTCTAGAGCAGATTAACTTTGAGAATATACATTCTCAAAGTTTAAGGCACGCTCACTTCGGCGTTTAACCGCGCAGATAAACTGCGCTTACGCCTCCGTAGCGAACGTCTGCTCACGCAGCCGTCCGAG
>NZ_JBAIYR010000208.1:0-3988 GCF_036763145.1 Desulfovibrio sp. 1188_IL3213
CAGGATTGCGGGCAGGCAGCGCCTGCCTCGGGGGCTGCGGCTGGGACTCAGGGCGATGCCGGCGGGGGCCTGTCCTTGAGCTATGCCCGGCCTTTGTCCTGGCTTTCTCTGGTAATTATTCTTGTTACCAGCCTGGTACTTTCATTTTTTATTTCCAACTCGGCCCGCGAAACATTGCTGACCCGACAGGAAGGCTTTGCCCGCCTGCTGGTGGAAAACCTCAACAGCCAGATTTTCCGGCGTTTTGCGCTGCCCACCCTTATCGGCTACGGGCGCATTGCCCTGCGGCAGCCCGCACAGTATGAGCGGCTGGATCAGGTGGTGCAGTCCGTAATCCACGGTCTGCCCGTGGAACGCCTGCGCATCTACGATTTTTCACGTATTGTGGCGTATTCCACCCGCAAGGAAGAAATCGGCCGCGCAGGACTTTCTCCGGCCAATCTGGATGAGGTGCTGCACGGCGCTGCGCCCAAGTCCGAGATTATTTCGACCATACCGGCCTGGCAGGCTCCTTTCAGATTGCCGCTGGAAGAGGGAACCTTTGTGCTGCGCGTGCTGTATCCCCTGCGCGGGGAATCGCTCAAGCCCGGCGAGGATGCCCCCATCATGGGCGCGCTGGAGCTGACGCAGGACATCACGGGCGACTACGAGCAGGTGCTGACGTTTCAGGGCATCATCGTGATCATGTGCCTCATGTCTTCGGTGGTGCTTTTTGGCCTTTTGATCATGCTCATCCACAGGTCTGAACGTGTACTGGCCGAGCGCATGAATAAAAACCGCCAGCTTGAAAAGCAGCTGCACAGCAACGAACGCCTTGTGAGCATGGGGCGCGTCATCGCCAGTATTGCTCATGAGATCAGAAATCCCCTCGGCATCATACGTTCCAGCGCCGAACTGCTGCAGCGCCGCAGTGACGCCGATGCGGGAACCCGGCGCATACTGGGAGCCATTTTTGACGAATCCGTGCGTCTTTCACAAACCGTAAACGACTTTCTTGACTATGCCCGCCCCCGGCAGCCCAAACAGGATCTGGTCGATGTAAGCCTTGTGCTGGATCAGGTTTTGGGCTTTCTGGAGGGCGACATGGGCCGCCGCAACGTGGCGCTGGAACGCAATACTGAAAAGGGCCTTTTCGTTCATGGCGACAAGGATTTGCTGTACCGCGCTTTTTACAATATTCTGGTGAACGGACAACAGGCAATGGACGGGCCGGGCATACTGCACATCAGCGGTGTGCATGACGGTCAGGGTCATGTGCGGCTGGAGTTGCTGGACTCCGGTCCCGGTTTTGACGCCTCCGTTCTGGCTAACCTGCTGGACCCCTTCTTTACGACCAAGGATGGGGGAACAGGTCTTGGCCTGCCCATAGTGCAGTCCATTATCACAAGCCACGGCGGCGTGATCCAACTGGAAAACGGCCCGGAAGGCGGCGCTCTTGTACGTGTGCTGCTGCCCGAAGCCCAAGCCGGGGTACAGGAATAGTCTTATGAGTGAAAAAGCGCATATTCTGATTATTGATGACGAAAAAAATTACCTTCTTGTTCTGCAGACCCTGCTGGAAGACGAAGGCTATGTCGTCACCGCCATCAGCGACCCGGAAACGGCCCTGGCCTTTCTGGATGAAAGCGAAGTTGATGTGGTGGTTACGGACATGAAGATGCCCAAGGTGACTGGGCGTCAGGTATTGGAGCGGGTCAAGAAAAGCTGGCCGTATATTCCCGTGCTTATCATGACGGCATTCGGCTCCATTGAAAGCGCCGTGGAACTTATGAAATATGGCGCTTTTGACTACATCACCAAGCCGTTTTCCAATGACGAGCTGCTGCTTTCCGTTCACAATGCGGTGGAGCTGGCCCGCGCGCACCGGCAGTACCGCCTGCTGCAGGAAGTGATGGAAGACCGCTACGGCGTACACAAGATTGTGGGGCGCAGCCGCGCCATACGCGATGTGCTCATCATGGTCGAGCGCGCCGCGCCCAGCCGGTCCACCGTGCTCATTACCGGCGAATCGGGTACGGGCAAAGAGCTGATTGCCCGCGCCATCCATTATACAAGCCCACGCAAAGACAATCCCTTTGTTTCCGTCAACTGCATGGCGCTCAATCCCGGTGTGCTCGAAAGCGAGCTTTTCGGCCATGAAAAAGGCTCTTTTACCGGGGCGGTGGCCATGCGTCGGGGGCGTTTTGAACAGGCCGACGGCGGTACGCTGTTTCTGGATGAAATTGCCGAGCTGACGCCGGATCTGCAGGTCAAGCTGCTGCGGGTGCTTCAGGAGCGACGCTTCGAGCGCGTGGGCGGGGGAGAGGAAATAGAGGTGGACATCCGCGTAGTGGCTGCCACCAACAAAGACCTCGCCGCGCTGGTGGAAAAGGGCGCTTTTCGCGATGACCTGTACTACCGGCTCAATGTGGTGCAGATTCCCCTGCCGCCCCTGCGCGAACGTCGGGAAGACATTCCCCTGCTTGTGGCGCACTTTGTGGACAAGGTTTGCACAGACAATACCATGCCCGCAAAAACGTTCAGTACCGAGGCGCTCAACTATCTTACGGGCTATGAGTGGCCGGGCAATATCCGCCAGCTTGAAAATGTGGTTGAAAGCTGTCTGGTGCTGGTTCCCGGCGCTGTTATCAATGTGGATAATCTGCCCGCAGAGATTCGCGACGAAGAGTCGCAGTTCAAAAGCGCTGTGGACCTTTTGCCCGTGCAGCTTGATCTGGCCGATACGCTGGAAAAAATTGAGGCCGCGCTTATCCGGCGCGCGCTGGTACGGGCTGACCTTGTGCAGGTAAAGGCCGCGGAATACTTGGGTATTTCAAAAAGTCTGCTGCAATACAAGCTGAAAAAATATGCCATAACAGGGCATTAGAGCAATTTCACTTTGAAATTGCTCTGGCGGCTGCGTGAGCAGACGTTCGCTGCGGAGGCGTAAGCGCAGTTTATCTGCGCGGTTAAGCGCCGAAGTGAGCGTGCCTTAAACTTTGAGAATGTATATTCTCAAAGTTTATCTGCTCTAGAGCGATGAACACGTGTAACCGTCCCCGGCACAGGTCGGGGGCGGTTACAGGCAGCAGGCTGATAGCGCGTTTTTACTGCCCATCATTCTCTTTTTATCAGCATCACCCATTATTAATTACCCATCGTTGCCAAAGATTGCCCATCATTGCCTGTCTTGCCAACCTTGCACTGTGTGTGTGGCCCCGTGAAACTGCTGTGAAAAGTTTTAACGGGTCCTGCGTTTGGCGTACTTATTTTTTTAATAATGTATGTTCTCAGCCTGTTACACAGCGCAGCGGTAAACAGCACCGCTCGGGCGTGCTGGCATCGCGCAGGATAAGTCGTGCAGTAAGCTGCGCAGGCAGGCTGCGAGGAAAGGGCGCGGGCCGGCAGCGCGCTTATAGCGCGCAATTTTTCTGTTTTACGGCAATCGGCAATTGGGCGGCTCTGGTTTTCCGCAGAAAAATTTGGCCTGCAAGCCGCAAAGGAAACATGCTTTTTTCTTCCCGCCCTGATGGTATCCTTTTTAGCTTGTCAAAATGTATTTTTTGCGCAACTATCATGTAACAAAATTCCACGCGGCAAGGGCCGCACCTTGCCGTAAGCGCAGCACACCGGCTGTGGCGTGGTGATAGTTTTTGTTGTTTTTTGACGCTGATTGATTACTCAATTAGAGCAGATTAACTTTGAGAATATACATTCTCAAAGTTTAAGGCACGCTCACTTCGGCGTTTAACCGCGCAGATAAACTGCGCTTTCGCCTCCGTAGCGAACGTCTGTTCACGCAGTCGTCCGAGCAATTTAAAAGTTAAATTGCTCTAGATGTAGAGCCGTTTCGCCTGAGATTGTTGAGATTGTCGTTTAACATCATTGCTGTCCGGCTAAGGGTTAAGAAAAAAGTCCAAAATCTCAATGCGATGTGGTATAAAGAGTTTGCGAAAAACTTTGCCACACAAGGAGATTTTGGACATGAGTCACCATAATACACTTTTCT
>NZ_JBAIYR010000209.1:0-3980 GCF_036763145.1 Desulfovibrio sp. 1188_IL3213
CCGCCAGCACGCGGGCTTCAAGATCCGGCCGGGCGCCAAGCGGCAGCCCGTTCAAAAGTCGCTCCAGGGCCCCTGGAGCAAGTTTTGCGGCTCAGCCGGCAGCGCGGGCTTTTTCCAGAAGCTTCATGCGCGTCTCCTTGCGTAAATTTGCTGTCGCAGTATGCGCTCTTCCCGCACAAAGGTCAAAACCCCCGAACAATATTGGCGCATTGAAAAACCGCTTTTGTCACCGCGCGGTTGCCGGCCCAAGAAAACCATGCACTGTGGCGATTTGACACATTCCGGCAAGCCCCATACATCTTATGTAATGGAAGACAAAACAGGCTGGAGCCATTTCCCTTGAAAATGCTCAGGCGGCTGCCTGAACAGTCGCCCGCAGCAAAGGTGCACGCTATGCCCTTGCGCGGTGCACGCACCGAATCGCATGTCCTCTAAACCTTTAGAATGCACTTTTACAAGGTCGTATTTGTCTACGACACTGCCTGTTGTTTCGCAATGTCACATTATCTGCGGTGAGCCTGCGGACCGTTCGCAGTAAAAATACAGTCAGCATGAGGCTGAGCACGGAGAAAATATAATGAATATCAATGAACAGACTATTCTTGTAACAGGAGCCAACGGTGGTATCGGCAGGGCGCTGGTCAATGCCTTTCTGGCTGCCGGAGCCAGAAAAGTATATGCCTGCGCGCGCAGTGAAGCCTCGTTGGAATCACTGCGCGGCAACAAAAACATCCAGATCGTGCAGCTTGATATTACCAATCCCGCCGATATTGAAAAAACCGTCGCCGCGTGCGGAGACATCACGCTTCTTGTGAATAATGCAGGTATGGGGGGCAACGGTTTGCTCGGCTCACTCCAGACGGCGCGGGCCGAGATGGAGGTCAACTATTTCGGCACACTTGCCATGTGCTCGGCATTTGCGCCGGTTCTGCGCAGGAATGGAGGAGGCGGCATTGTCAACATCGTCTCTGTCATCGGTCTCGTAAACATGCCCTCCATCGGCACATACTGCGCGTCAAAAGCCGCCCTGCACTCACTTACCCAGGGCTTGCGCGGGGCACTCGCAACACAGAAAACAGCGGTTATCGGCGTATATCCAGGCCCTGTGGATACCCGCATGACAGCGGGCCTTGAGATGCCCAAGGCCAGTACCGAGTCGGTTGCGCAAGAAATTCTTGAAGGCATCAAGGCAGGCGCTGAAGAAATCTACCCCGATGCTTTCGCCAAGAGCATTCAGAAAGGGCTGGCCGCTGACCCCAAAAAAATGGAACGGGAATTGTCAATTTGCTAAAGCAACTTCCAAGGCAATCTCGCCTTTAACCTGCCTTGACGGCAGCGCGAACAACCGCCAGAGCAATCTTAAAAATAAAACTGCTCTGGATTGCGTGTCCATCCCGAGGCATTTAAGCAACTAGAGCAATTTCACTTTGAAATTGCTCTGGCGGCTGCGTGAGCAGACGTTCGCTACGGAGGCGTAAGCGCAGTTTATCTGCGCGGTTAAACGCCGAAGTGAGCGTGCCTTAAACTTTGAGAATGTATATTCTCAAAGTTAATCTGCTCTAGAGGAAATACAGGCATAAAAAAGGGCGCCGTAGCGCCCTTTCATATCTATAGCCATAAACCCGTGAAGAATATTTGCCTGAAGGCCTAATTTTCTTCCTTGGCGGCTTCAGCGTCAGCTTCGTCGGCCTTGGGTTTGCGGGTACGCTTGGGTTTGGCCGCAGCTTCTTCAGCAGCGGGCTTGGCTTCCTTGGCGGAAGCGGCCTTGGCGGCTTTGGGGGCTTCGGCGGCAGCGGCTTCGCTGCTGCGGGTCAGCTCAATAATAGCCATGGGGGCATTGTCGCCCTTGCGGGGCATGGCCATTTTGAGAATACGGGTGTAACCGCCGGGTACGCCGGCGAAGACAGGGCCGATCTCGTCAAAGAGACGCTTGACCAGGGCATGATCGTTCAGCACACGGTAAGCCTGACGGCGAGCGTGCAGGTCATTGCGCTTGGCAAGGGTAATCAGAGGCTCCACAACCCGGCGAAGCTCCTTGGCCTTGATTTCCGTGGTGCGGATTTTGCCGTGGATCAGCAGCGCCTTGGCGAGATTGTGCAACATGGCCTTACGGTGCGCAGGGGTACGCGAGAATTTCCTGCCGGAATTGCTATGCCTCATTTTGCTGCTTCCTTTTCCATTCCTGATATTTTTTGTCGAAGGAGTCGACCTTCATGCCGAAGTCAAGCCCCATGCTCAAAAGCACACCCTTGATTTCGTCCAGCGATTTGCGGCCGAAGTTCTTGGTCTTGAGCATTTCTGCTTCACTGCGCTGCACCAGTTCACCCACAAGGCCGATATTGGCGCTGCGCAGGCAGTTGGTAGCACGTACGGAAAGCTCAAGGTCGTCAATGCTTTTGAACAGATGCTCGTTCACTTCTCCGCTTTCGCCGCTGCCGTTGCGCATGTCGCCGGATACCCGTTCATCAAAGTTGATGAATACGGAGATCTGATCCTTGATGATCTTGGCGCTGTAGGCAATGGCGTCTTCAGGCGTCAGCGAGCCATCGGTCCACACTTCAAGCAGAAGACGGTCATAGTTGGTCATCTGGCCCACGCGGGCCTGTTCCACCGTATAGGCGACCTTGCGCACGGGGGAAAAGCTGGAATCCAGCTTGATGAGGCCGATCTCGTCGGCCAGGCCCTCATGCATGTCGGCGGGCACATAGCCCTTGCCCATGCGGACCTCCAATTCCATCTCCAGCACCACGTCCTCGGTGAGGGTGGCGATGTGCAGATCAGGGTTAAGCACTTCAACGTGCTGATTGGCGACAATGTCGGCCGCCGTCACCGGCCCCTTGCGCTCCACGCGCAGGGTCAGGCGTTGGGGTTCTTCCGTATCCATGCGCAGGCGAACCTGCTTTATGTTCAGGATGACATCAGTGATGTCTTCCAGCACGCCATGGATGGTGGTGAACTCGTGCTGTACGCCGATGATTTTCACCGACACAAAGGCCGCCCCCTGAAGGGAGGCCAGAAGGACGCGCCGCATGGCATTGCCGATGGTGGTGCCGTAGCCCCGTTCCAAAGGCTCGCAGACAAACTTGCCGTGCGTGCCGCTGGCCGTCTCTTCTTCGCGCAGAATCTGGTCGGGCTTGACAAGCTCGGACCAGTTGCGCGCATTGATAAGGCGTTCGCCCTGTTTGATAAGCATGCGAACCCCCGGTTATTTCGAGTAAAGTTCGACGATAAGCTGCTCGTTGACGGGGAACTGAATGTCGTCACGCTGCGGCATGGCCTTGACAGTACCCTTGAAAGCGGCGCCGTCGGCTTCCAGCCAGGCGGGGCAGCCGCGGCGGGCGATAACTTCCTGGGCTTCAGCGAGCACGGGAATTTTGCGATTCTTTTCAGGCACTTCAATGGTGTCACCCAGACGCACCTGCAAGGAAGGAATGTTCACCTTGCGGCCGTTGAGGGTGAAAACACCGTGACGCACGAGCTGGCGGGCCTGGTTGCGCGAGTTGGCGAAACCAAGGCGATAAACCACGTTATCCAGGCGGCGTTCAAGAATCACGAGCAGGTTGGTACCGGTAACGCCTTTCTGCATGTCGGCTTTAACAAAGTAGCCGTGGAACTGGCGCTCCAGAATGCCGTAAATACGGCGGGTTTTCTGCTTCTCCCTCAACTGCACCGCGTATTCGCTCACCTTTTTGCGGGCGCGGCCGTGCTGGCCGGGAGCATAGGGGCGGCGATCATAGGCGCATTTGTCGGTAAAGCAACGGTCGCCCTTCAAAAAGAGCTTGCAGCCCTCGCGACGACACATGCGGCACTTGGCTTCAGTATATTTTGCCATTTATCAATACCTCTTACGTTACGGACTCTGCCGGGGCAGGCCGGTTAGACGCGGCGGCGCTTGGGCGGCCGGCAACCGTTGTGCGGAATGGGCGTGACATCACGAATGAAGGCAACCTTCATGCCGGCGGCCGAAATGGCGCGCATGG
>NZ_JBAIYR010000210.1:0-3971 GCF_036763145.1 Desulfovibrio sp. 1188_IL3213
GCTGGCGGCGTTGCCTGCAACTCGCTGCTGCGGCGACGCGTTACGGAACTTATGGAGCACAGGGGCGGCCACGCCATCATTCCCGGCCCGCACCTGTGTACAGACAACGCGGCCATGATAGCCTATGGGGGCTGGCTGCTCGGGAAAAAGGGATATTACCATCAACTGCATATGGAAACTGTCCCCCGCGGGCGTGCGCTGCCTGACGACATGGGGCGCTGCCGCGAATACGCCGAAGACCTGTCGGAAACATGAGATTGTCTTGACAGTCAGGTCTTTGGAAACTACTCTTGCTCAATACAAAGCGCCGTAGCGCTTCCGGCCTGGCGGGCGAAAAACGCCCTATTTTTTGGCATAGGGGATGTAGCCCGCGCCGGACACGATCTTTTGCCCGACGGGAGTGAAAATATAGTCCACAAATGCCTTGGTGATGCCCTGCGGCTCACCCTTGGTATTCATGTACAGCAGGCGCGTGACCTTGTATTCGCCTGAAGCGGCGTTTTCCTGGCTGGGGGCCACACCGTCAATACTTACTCCCTTTATGCTGTCGTCCAGATGGCCGATACCCACATAGCCGATGGCGTTGGGATCCTGGCTGACGGCCGTTTTCATGGCCCCGTTGGAACTGACCACATTGGCCTTGATGGAAGGAGTGTCCTTGTCCACGGCGCGTTCTTCAAAGGTTTCGCGCGTGCCGCTGCCGTCTTCGCGCACATAGAGGGATATGGGAGCGTCAGCGCCGCCCACTTCCTTCCAGTTTCCGATCTTGCCGGAAAAAATATCCTTTACCTGCCCCCTGGTCAGCCCTGCGACCTTGTTGGCCGGATTGACGGCCACAGCCACGCCGTCAATGGCAAAAGGAAAGGTCACAAGGCCGTATTTTTCCACTTCCACAGGCTTGAGGGCGCGGCCGGTATTGCCGATCTGCACAATACCCTCGCCCACTTTCTGCACTCCCACGCCGGAGCCGCCCCCCGCCACGGTAATGCGGATGCCGGGGTTAACGGCCATGATCCGCTTGGCGGCCTCTTTCATAACAGGAATGTGTGCCGTGCCGCCCGCAATATCCACAACCCCCTTCTGCCCCTTAAAAGCGTCCAGAGGGTCAGAGGGCGAAGCGGCAAAGGCCGTGCCAAGGCCGCACATCAGCAGAACAGCCGCAAGAATTCCACGTTTCATGACAGTCTCCTACGGTTAGCGTGAACAAAAAGCGCGGACGCACCACGCAGTGTACAGCAACAGACGCGACCACGTCGCCGGGAGTCGGATGAAAAATGGAAAGCCGCCCTCGCGGCGCAGTACGAAAACCGCCCGCTAACCGAGCAAGGGAGACATCCAGCCCCACCCGACAGACGGTCAGGTGACGCCGGAAATAGAGAACAGAGCTTCACGGGCGGCCATCGCCGCCATATGCGGCATGCTGCCCGCATTGGCCGTGAAAGCCCCAAGGGCGGCACGGCCAATGCTTTGTGGTGAGGCCCTATGGAACCTGGAGGAAATGCTCATACCTCGGGTCTATCTGATGGGCGGGAACCGGTCAAGCCGCGCCGGAGCACGCCCCGCCGTCCGCCCGGAAGGAACGTTTTTTGTGCCGGGGCCGAAACGCACAGGCAGAACAGCACAAAAACGTTTATAATCCAAAAAAGCGCCTGGCATTGACGCCGCACTGCCGCCAAAGCTCTTCCGCATCCTGTCCGCGCGCTTCCGCCACCGCCCGCGCGGTAAACACGGTAAAGGCAGGCTCGTTGCGCTTGCCGCGCCAGGGTACGGGGGCAAGATACGGGGCGTCCGTTTCCAGCATAAGGCGGTCGGAGGGAATGCAGGCCACCGCTGCGCGCAGTTCCTCATTGGCCCTGTAGGTCACGGGGCCGGGTACGGACACATGCCAGCCGTTACTCACGATGCGGCGGGCCAGATCCGGCCCTTTGCCGAAGCAGTGCCACAACAGCGGATACCCGGCAAAACCCTGCGACTCAAGAACCATGAGTGTTTCTTCCTCCGCCTCGCGGCAGTGGATCACCACAGGGCGCTCCAGTTCACGGGCCAGCCTGAGCTGCGCGGTAAAAACCTCGTACTGCACCTCACGGGGGCAATCGTCCCAGTAAAAATCCAACCCGATTTCGCCCACAGCCTTGAGACGCGGCTCTTCCGCAAAAGCGCGGCGCATGGCTTCGATAACTTGGGGCGTGCAGTCGCGCCCGTGGCAGGGGTGAACGCCAAACAAAAAGAAAACCTGGGGATGCTCCGCAAAATAATGTCGTCGCGCGGCAAAGTGGTCGGGGCTGAGAAACACGTTGCCCACATGGCTGATGCCGCAGACAGCGGCTCTTTCCAGCACGGCTTCGCGGTCCAGGTCAAACTCCTCGCCGTCCAGATGGGCGTGGCTGTCGACGCCTTCCGGCGGCAAGGGAACGGAAACGGGATCAATGCGGTTAGTGGATTTTTTCGACATGCTTACCTCGCGCCGTTACATACCAACGAGTGCCGCCAAGGGCAAGGGCAAGGCCCGGCGGCAACGCCATTGCCAAGACAGAACAATGGGGCTATGCTGAACCGGTTTTGCTATCCTAGAGCATTTTTGCATTGAGAATATCCATTCTCAATGCTTGCAAAACGCCCGCTTCGGCGCGTAACAGCGCGAATAAATTGCGCTTACGCCTCTGCGACGGGCGTCTGCTCACGCAGTTGCCAGAGCAATTTCAAAGTGAAATTGCTCTAAAAACATTTTATGTTTGAGAACATACATGCTCAAAGTCTTACAATGCCCACTGCGGCGTCCATCTGCGCCAATATAGTGTGCTTGCGCCTTTGTGGCGGGCGGCTGCCAGAGCAGCCGCCGGAACGGATTCAAGGCAACATTGCTTCACTTTTGGTCTCACACCACTTTTTCCGGGGGAAATATGCATCTCCGTAAACGTATACTGGTCACGGGCGGTTCGGGCTTTCTCGGTTCGCACCTGTGCGAAAGGCTGCTCAACGAAGGGCATGAAGTTCTTTGCGTGGACAATTTCTTTTCCAGCGCCCGCGCCAATGTTGAGGAATTTCTCGACAACAGAAGGTTCGAGCTGATCCGCCACGATGTAACCTTTCCCCTGTATGTGGAAGTGGACGAGATATACAATCTGGCCTGCCCGGCCTCTCCCATCCACTACCAGCACGACCCGGTACAGACCATCAAAACCTGCGTCCACGGGGCCATCAACATGCTGGGCCTGGCAAAAAGGGTCAAGGCGCGTATCTATCAGGCGTCCACCAGCGAAGTATACGGCGACCCCGAAATACACCCGCAGACCGAAGACTACTGGGGGCATGTGAACCCCAACGGCATCCGCTCGTGCTACGATGAAGGCAAACGCTGCGCCGAGGCCCTGTTCTTCTCCTACTGGCGGCAGAGCGGCCTGCCCATCAAGGTGGGGCGCATCTTCAACACCTATGGCCCCAAAATGCACCCCAACGACGGGCGCGTGGTATCCAACTTTATCATTCAGGCGCTTAAGGGCCAGCCCATCACCATTTATGGCGACGGCAGCCAGACACGCTCTTTCTGCTATGTGGACGACCTTATCGAATGCATGGTGCGCCTCATGGCCTCTCCCGAAGACTTCATCGGCCCGATGAACATGGGCAACCCCGGCGAATTCACCATTCGCGAGTTGGCCGAGAAAGTTGTGGACATGACCGGCAGCAAGTCTGTGATCAGTTACGAACCGCTGCCCGGTGATGACCCCAAACAGCGCCGGCCCGACATTACCCTGGCACGCGAAAAACTTGGCTGGGAACCGCAGGTCAAACTGGAAGACGGGCTGAAAAAAACCATCGCCTACTTTGACAGCATGTTAAAACTGGGCATGGCCTGACCCTTGCCCGAAAGCCAACCTATGCCATGACGCTCTTTATCATAACTCTGCTTGTCCTGGCGGCGGCTGCCGCCGCCATGGCCCTGCTCGCGCTGCTGCCCTCTCCGGCGGGCA
>NZ_JBAIYR010000211.1:0-3902 GCF_036763145.1 Desulfovibrio sp. 1188_IL3213
GGTGAACAGGCCCACCATGGGGCCTGGCAGCGTTTCCATCAGGTAGATGGGTACGGCCATAAGGCCGCGGGCGTTGCCGGGGGTGACAATGGCCGCGGCAGCGCCCACAAGTACGCCCATGGCGATGAAGATGACGTTGAAACCGCCGGCGATGAGCAGGCCCTTGCGGCCTTCGTCGGCGGTCTTGCACGAGAGGGCCATCTGGAAGGCGGCCTGGGCCAGAAGCACGTTGATCAGAAACGTGCCGAACCACGCCAGAATGGTCTGCAGGCCCACGCTGGTGAGGTCGCCGTACTTGGCGTCGGTGGTCAGCAGGGCGGCTACGGCGTCAAAACCGGGGTTGATTGCGATGGCGTAAATAGCCACGGCAAACATGATCATGAAAACAAAGAAGTTGGCGGTCTGCGTCATGGCTACTGACCACATGCCGCCCGCGCTCAGGAAGACATACATGAGTGCCGCCGTGATAACCACGGAAAGCAGCATGTCCATGCCGGTGATGGCGTTGATGCATGAAGCGAAGGCCAGGGCCGTGGCAACAGACCACATGGGAAAGGTAATGGCCGTGATGCCCCCGGCAATGCCCTTGGCGGCCCTGCCGTACTTGTCGCCGATAAGGCCGGAGATGGTCACCATCATGCGCTTGCGGAACGGTCCGATGAGTACCAGCGCAATGATAAGCACGTGGGTAAGTTCCGCTACGCCGTACCACAGGGCTGAAATGCCCGTGAGGTAGGACAGTTCAAGAATGGCGATATAGGTGGAGCCTGAAAACAGGCCGGTAATGCAGAAGGCGACGGTCCAGCGGCTGAACTTGCGCCCCCCCACAAAGAAATCTTCGCCCGCCTGAGCCTTTTTCTTGGCTATCTGGCTCATGACAATGAGCAGAAGCGTATAGGCCAGGGCCAGGCCGAACATCCAAATGGCCGAAGAAGTCATAGATTGCTCCTCATGCTTCCTGAAATTTTGCGCCGCCACAGGCGG
Source organism: Desulfovibrio sp. 1188_IL3213 (assembly GCF_036763145.1). NCBI lineage: Bacteria > Pseudomonadati > Thermodesulfobacteriota > Desulfovibrionia > Desulfovibrionales > Desulfovibrionaceae > Desulfovibrio > Desulfovibrio sp. 1188_IL3213. The sequence goes on from NZ_JBAIYR010000211.1 coordinate 985, forward strand.
GCGCGCCCCCAAAATGGTTAACGGAACGGCCGTTTCATCCAGGTGTCCCGTACGGCCTGCGGGTTACCGACAGGTCGGGCTGCCGACCCCGCATCCTCTCTCGATCCCAGTTTCTCTGCCGCCGGCGGCAGAGAAACGTATTGCTATGCGTTTTCGGCTGGGCCGAAAGACATTCACGCTATAGCAAACATTGTTCCAAAAAGTTTTTATAATAAAAACAGAATGTTATGAGGATAGTGAAAGGTCGTGCTGGCGGGTGGGCCTGAAAAGGCCCCAGCTTGTGCGGTTGAGTAACACGATGAAATATATGTATATCGTGTTTTAGAGGCCAAAATGTCTGGTCTGGAAGCTGTGGTTCGTTATCGAACCATGTGGTTCATAAATGAACCGCAGGTTCTTTTTCGCAACCTGCGGGCATTCTGAAGCGGATATGGCGCAGAAGGGGGGTATGAAGGCGCGGATTTGTTTTTCAGAGTGGTTTAATTCTGAACCACCAGGTCGTGTTCCCGCATCTTGCGCAAAAGGGTGGCGTGCGAGATTCCCAGCGCCCTGGCTGCCGCCCGTATGCTCACCGTATTGCGCAGGGCGTTTTCAAGGCACTGCTTTTCAAAGTGCCGCATCTGTTCCCGCATGGGGGCGTTGACGGGCGGCGCTACGGAGCCGTTGGGCCGGACAATGCTTTCCCACACCGGGGCGCGGTTGCCCGACGACAGGCTGGCGATGGTCAGCCGTTCCATAAAGTTGGCAAGTTCGCGCACGTTGCCGGGCCAGGAATAGGCTTGCAGCATTTCTTCTTCCGCCGGGCTGAGGCCGCAGGCGCAGGAATATTTTTTGCTGAAGCAGGAAAGGAAGTGCTGGGCCAGGGGCAGGATGTCCTCGCGCCTTTCACGCAGGGGCGGTACGGCAAGGGGAATGACGTTGAGGCGGTAATAGAGGTCCTCGCGAAAGGTGTTTTCGCGCACCATCTTGAGCAGGTTTCTGTTGGTCATGGCAATGATGCGCACATCCAGCCTGACGGGCTTGCGCCCGCCGATGCGGTAGATGACGCCTTCCTGAAGGGCGCGCAGCAGCTTGACCTGAAGGGTCAGGTCCATTTCGCCCACTTCGTCCAGCATGAGTGTGCCTTCGTGGGCCACTTCCAGCATGCCCGTCCGGCTGGCGTTGGCTCCGGTGAAGCTGCCTTTTTCATAGCCGAAGAGCTCCGCCTCCTGCAGATGCTGGGGGATGGTTCCGCAGTTTATCTGCACCAGCGGGCCGTTGCGGCGTTTGCTGTGGTTGTGGATGTGCATGGCCACAACCTCTTTGCCCGCGCCTGTTTCGCCGGTGATGAGCACGGTGGAGTCCACGCCGCCAAGGCGCGCGGCCTCGTCCAGCAGGCGCAGCATGGCGGGGTTGTGGGCGATGGTTTTTGTTCCCTTGAGGCTGGCTTCCTGAAAGGCCGCCAGCTTGCGGCGACTGTTTTCGGCCTCTTCCTGAAGGCGGGTGACTTCCGTCATGTCCTGAGCGGACAAAACGCAGCGGAAGAGGCGCTGATCTGCATCAAAAATGGGCGTGGCAGAAAAAATCACCTGCTTGCCGTTGCAGTCCTCCAGCAAGGTTCCGGCGCTTTTACGCGAATGCAGGGTTTTTTTGAGCAGATCGGCCACGGCCTTCATGGCAGGACTGGCGGGCCGGTTTATGCTGTCGCAATCCGGCAGGAGAAAGCGGATTTTGTCGTTGGTATACAGGGCGTTGCCGTTGGTATCAAAAATGATGATGCCGTCCGTGGCGCAGTTTATGACCGCGCTCAGTTCCCGGTTATGGCAGTCGGCGCTGCAGAAGGCCTTGTAAATTTTATGGATAAGCTCTTTCTTGGTGAGCACGCCCACGAGCCTGTCGTCGTGGTCCAGCACCAGCATCCTGTCGATGGGCATGCTGCATGCCATGCCGAATGTGGCGTCGTTGCGTATGCTCACAAGATCCACGTCCATGACTTCGCTGATGGGCGTTTCAAAAGACTTGCCCGCGCGTATGGCCTGCACGAGGCGAAATATGGTCAGAATGCCGCGCACTTTCTTGTTTTCGTCCAGAATAGGCACGCAGTTGACCCCGTGGCGCTCATAAACGGGCAGGGCGTCCTTGAGCAGATGCCCTGGCGTCAGGGTTTCGGGATTGTCGTGCATGACTTGTTCGACAAGCATACTTTCTTCGGGCAGTGCGGGCATGGAATGTCTCTGGGTTTGATGACCGGCTCGGCTTGAGCGGCGCTTTCCCGGCCTGGCCGGGCGTGTGGAGCGTTGGGCCGGATGTTTTATGCCGCACCCGGCACTGGGCAGGCGGTTGCCGCAAGGCGCAGACTCCGCCATGCGCGTCAGAGGGAACAGAAAGCCGTAGGGCTTTGGTTCTGGCTGGCGCGGCAAAGCAACATACAGCGACGTGCTGCCGCTGCAAAGGGCGGCAGGCGGCAATCTCCAGGGCATTTCAACGTTGAAATGCCCTGGCGGCTGCGTGAGCAGACGCCTGCCGTGGAGGCACAAGCGCAATTTATTGTGCGGTTAAGTGCCGGAACGAGCGTGTCTTAAATTTTGAGAATATGTATTCTCAAAGTTAGTCTGCTCTAGACAGTGTCGTCACGAGATAAATTTCCTTGGTATATCAAGGAGAACGAGCCTTTTATGCAGGGAGTGTACTCTTATGGTACTCGACCGGAATAAAAGGCGAAGTTCGACGCGGAGATACCGGGAAAGGCGCTCGTGACGACACTGTCTAGTTAGGTACTGCCGGGCTGTTGGCAATAGCCTGCCCGGCTCGGCTCCCGCATTTTTGGGGGCGGCGAAAACGCGGAAAAACCTTGTCGGCCGCGTCTGCGTTGAGCAGACACGGCCGACAGAAAACACGGTACGCGCGGCGAAGCTTTTGGTTGCGCGGCTCCGGGGCGG
>NZ_JBAIYR010000212.1:0-3900 GCF_036763145.1 Desulfovibrio sp. 1188_IL3213
GCGTTCCGTGCCTTGCCTGCCCGGCCTGCCTGCAGATCGCTGCTGGCGAGCACCTTGACCTTGCCGCTTACGACGGCCGCATCAGCAACCGCGAAGATGAAGAAAATCCCGGCCCCGTACGCGCCTTCAATATGGAGCGCGTACGGGAGCTTAAAAGTCGCCTGCGCGACGCCCCCCACGGGAACGGGCGTCGCGTGGTTCTGCTTATGGGCCTTTCCCTTACTCGCGACGAGGCTGCCAACGCCCTGCTCAAGGCGCTTGAAGAACCCTCGGCCACCACGGTTTTTGTGCTGCTTGCGCCACAGCGCGAACAACTGCTGCCCACCCTGGTTTCCCGCTCTTTCTGCCTTACCCTGCCCTGGCCCGACAGTCGGGCCGCAGATGACGGCATGCGCCCGTGGGAAGAAAAGCTGGCCCACTTTCTGCTGACCGGCCAGGGACTTCTGGATGCGCTGGCCGCCAAGGGCGCGCTGGACGCCGCCCAGGCCGGCCGGCTTTTACTGTGTTGCCAGAAATCTATAAACCGTATACTTTCTGAAGCAATAACTGATACTACTTCTCCGTTGGATCCGGCCCTGGCAAGCCTGAGCGCGCACGACCTGGCCCTTGTCTGCCAATGGCTGACAGAGGCTCAGGACGCCTTGCAGTACGGACTTACCCCGGCGAGGGGCATTGAAGCTCTGGCCGCGCGCATCTATGTGCTGCGCCAGCGCAGTATGCAGGCAGAGCCGCGCGCTGCGGCCGCGGCCCGGGACTGACGGCAGGCACATACCGGATTTTCCGCAGCCTGGCATGCCGGGGCGGTATGCCAGGCTGCGGGCTGCATACGAGTCTTGATGGGGGCAATGGGGACATGAGCAGGAACTTTCGCGTCCTGAAACTTCTGGCCTGGGTGCTGTTATGCATTGCACAGGCTCTCTGGAGTTTGCCGTCCCAGGCTGCTTCCCGAACCGTACGGGCGGCCATCTTTCCCATGGGCGGCTTTCATTCTCTGGAAAACGGCCAGCCCGTGGGCTATGACGTTGATTATCTGGAACAGGTGAGCAGATACACCGGATGGCAGATAAAATTCGTCAATTTCGACACCTGGCATGCAGCCCTGAACGCGCTGGAAAAAAACCAGATCGACCTTCTTGGCGGCGCACTGCACACGCCTGAGCGCGCCGGGCGCTTTCTGTACTCCTCATATGCCAGCGGCATCACCTATACCGCCCTTGTGGCCCTCAAAGATACGCCCCTTGTCTACGAAGACTTCAAAAAATTTGAAAGTCTGCGCATTGGCGTCACCAGCGACAGCCCCTGGCGGGCGGACTTTACGGCCTATGCAGCCCACAACGGCTTTACCGCGCCAAAACTTATTCCGTTCGCGCTTGCCAAAGATTCCCGCGATGCCCTGAAAGCCGGAACCATTGACGCCATCCTGACTTCCGTCATCAGCCTTGAGCCTGACGAGACGGTGCTGGCAAAATACGATCCCAAGCCTTTTTTCTATATTGCCAGCCGCAGCAACACACAGCTCATGAAAGAGCTGGAACACGGCATTGCCCAACTCAAGCTGGAACAGCCCGACCTGGAAAACAAGCTTGCCCGCACCCATTTGTGGCGCAGCTACCAGACGCCGCTGACCAAAGCGGAAAGAGATTTCGTCCGCTCCTGCCCCCCCTTGCGGGTGGGCTACAGCCCTGCCCGCAAGCCGCTGATCTGGCACGACAGAAATACCGACGAAACCCGCGGCATCCTGCCGGGCATACTCCGCAAACTCAGTCGCGAAAGCGGCCTGATCTTCCAATTTGTGCCTATGGATGATCCGGACATGAACCTGAATGACTACTTCAGGCAGGGGAAAATAGACCTGTGCGCCGGCGTGATGTACTCCACAACGTGCAATTCCAGTCCGCTCTACACGCTCACCTCGCCCGTACTGCGCAGCGGGCTGAACCTGTACAGCAAAAAAATTTCCGAAATCCCGCCCGGCGTCCCCCTGCGCGTGGCTATACCCGCCGTCTGGCGCGGCGGACGCGTATACCTCAACTCCAATTTTCCCGACCTGCGCGTGGAGCCGTATCCCGACATCGAGTGCTGCCTTGAGGCCGTCATCGCGGGCAAGGCAGACCTTTTGCTGCAAACCAGCTTTGAAGTGGACTACCTGCTCGCCAGGCCCCGCTTTCGCGAAATAGTTCCCCTTCAGGAATACAGCGGCTTTGAAGACAACCGCCTGGCTGTCAGTGTCGCCATGCCGCCGCCCTTGTTGAATATTCTCAATAAACTCCTCATGAATGTGGACGAAAAAAGCAAAAGCCAGATCATTTCCGAAAACATTTCCGCGGTGGCTTCACCCATGAGTCTGTCGGACATGACCTACGAGCACCGTACCGTGCTGGCGATTCTGGGACAGATGCTGCTTTTCGCCCTGATTTTTTTTGCCTGCCTTGCCTATCTGCGGCGTAAAAGCGGCAGAACCGCTCAGGAGAGCGAACGCCGCCTTACCAATATGGCAAACAATATCAACGGCGGCGTCATCAGCCTCATCAACAATCCCCGCCTGGACATCCGCAATGCCAACAGCGGGTTCTGGCACTTGCTGGGCTATAACGACACCCCGCCCAAAAATCCCTGCCTGGCGGACTTTCTCAGCTCCGAGGAATCCGAAAAACTGTTCCGGTTGCTTGAAAGCCGCCGTGAAGACAATACCTCCGTCAATATGGAACTGCGCCTGCGCCGCAAAAACGGCCAGCACATACCCGCCCTGCTGCGCTGCACATGGTCCAGCGACGGGCAGGTCACGGCTGTTCCCTGCCTGGACTGCGTTGTGGTGGACATTACCGAACAAAAGCACATGCAGACTGAGCTGGAGCAGGAAAAAGAGCGCTACCGCATCCTTCTGGAGCAGTCGCAGGATATTATTTTTGATATGGATTTGGAAAAACGGCAGTTCACCTGTTCGCCCAATTTCGTCACCAAATTCGGGCGCGACAGCACGCCCATGTTTACTCCTGAGGGCCGCCCGCGCAATGATCAGATAGTGCACCCCGACGACCTGCCCGCCCTTACGGAAATGCGGCGGCGGGTACGGTCTGGCGAGCGCACTGTGTTCAGCGTCATGCGCATTCCCACGGCCCAGGGGCGGTACATCTGGTGCAGGGTGCAGACCACCCGCATCAGCAAAAAAGACGCCCCACTGCATATTGTGGGAAAAATTGTGGACATTGATGAAGAGGTGCGCCGCAGGGCCGAGCTGGAGCGCCTGTCGCAGCGCGACAGCCTGACAGACCTTTACAACAAGGTGGCCTTTCGCGAAAAAGTCATGCAGAACATACCTGTGCGCCTCAAGGGCGACAAGACGCACGCCCTGCTCTTTCTTGATCTGGACAACTTCAAGGAACTCAATGACAGCCTGGGCCACATGGCCGGCGACGCCGCCCTGATCGACGCCGCCGACGCCCTCAGGCGCATCTTTCGCAATGTGGACGCCGTGGGCCGCTTTGGCGGCGACGAATTCTGCGTCTTTGCCATGGGCATCACCCGCAACGCCATGTCCGCGCGGGCAGACTCCGTACTCAAGGCGCTGGACATGCGTTTCTACCGCGATGGAAAAACCGTGAACATCAGCGCCAGCATCGGCATTTACATGCTCGACGGCAGCGAGACCTCCTATGAAGAAGCCCTGCAGCGGGCAGACAACGCCCAGTACCGCGCCAAGCAGCTTGGCAAGAACCGCTGCGTCTTCTACGATGATCCGCCCCCGGAGCCTCCTGAGACAGAGCAGGGCTAGATGTAGTGTTTCTATAGGTTGTTCACCCTCCCCAAATCGGTAAAGCTGGAGTTACCAAACAACAGCAAACCGAGTGAGGGAAAGGGTGAACAGCCATAAGAATGCCAAACTGACGGTTCGTAGTCGAG
>NZ_JBAIYR010000213.1:0-3898 GCF_036763145.1 Desulfovibrio sp. 1188_IL3213
ACGGTGGGGCGCGTCTTGCCGTGCGCGCCGCGCCGGGTGCGCCTGGCAAAAGCTTCAGCATGCTGAGCGCCGCACGCCATATTATATGAAGGCAGGTTTTTGGCAACCCGGCTCACTGCGCGACCGGCGGCCGTCCTGAACAGGACATTGGAGCCCCAGGATTGCCATGTCTCTCGTTCTGTTTTTGAGTTGGCGGCATCCATGCAAAAAGGGCGCAGGGAAGGGCAGTGCTCTGCATTTCGTTTCTTCCCTGATTTTTCGGCGGAACAGCAAGAAAACTCTGAAATGGCGCTTTGTTAAAACACCTGGCGAAAATGTGGAAACATAATTTATATTTATTTTTTGTTTTCAATGGGATATATATCAAGCCGTCATAAGGAAAAGCTGGGACTGACGCGCTTTTGTGCGACACGCCCCATGAGGACGCCGGGGCGGGCGATAAAGGCGGGCCGGGCTGTATTGCCAATGCTGTGCCGGGCGTTGTATGAAGAACCATGCGATGTTCGTCCTTCCCATGCGCCGGCCTGAAGGCGCGTGTCACTTTCTCAAGAACGGCGGTTTCAGTGATTCGCTCGTCTGCTTTTTTTCTTGTTATTCTGGCTGTTTTCTTCTGCACCTCTTCCGTTGCTGCAAGTCGCAATGCGGCATCCGGGGCCGCGGTTCCTCTTTTTCAGGGGCAGCGCAGTCTTGGGGGCCAAAGCGGCGCAGAGGCGAAAGCCGCCAGCGGGCAAGCCGGTGGTGTGCGCGGCATAACCATGCCGGATGCCGTGAATCAGGCCCTGGAGCATAATCCGAGCCTGGGTTCGCAGGAGGCGCAGGGCCGCTCATCAGAGGAAAGCCGCAAGTCAGCCCGTGGGGCTTTTGGTCCCAGGCTTGGCATGAGCTATTCTGTTGCCAAACAGGAACGGGACAGTACCGTGCGCAACGCCGAGCCGCCCAAAATGGGTACGTACAGTTGGGGCGTGGAGGTTTCTCAGCCGGTTTTTCAGGGATTTCGTCTGCTGGCAAATTATCAGAAAGCGGCCTTGCAGGCCGACAGTGATAAAGCGGCTTTGCGCAATGCCGAGCTTGCCATGACAGAGCAGGTGCAGACCCAGTTTCTGAATTTCTTGCGCTACGAAGAAAGTGTGCGCAGCGAGCGCGACGCTCTTGCGCGTTTGCGCGATCAGTTGCGCATTACCACGGCTTTTTTTGACGTGGGCTTGCGCCCGCGTCTGGATGTGCTCCAGGCCGAAGTCGATGTGCGACAGGCTGAAAATGCGGTAATCAAGGCCGAAAACAGCCGTGACACCAGTCTGGCGAAGCTGAACACACTGCTGGGTTTTTCGGCTACGGCGGGAATCGGGTATGCGGGGCAATTGGCCCATGTGCCTTTTACGCGCTCTCTTGAGCAGTGCCTTGAGGCGGCGTACCGCCAGCGTCCTGACCTTTATATGGCCGCCAGGTCTGTGGAGATTGCCGGCAAGAGCCAGCAGGCTGTGCAGAGCGACTATTATCCGCAGGTTGAGGCATATTATAATGTAACCCAGAGCGGCAACACCCCCGATCTGCAAAAGGACGGCGCCAGCGGCTCCCGCACGCAGACCTGGGAAGTGGGCGCACGCGCCACCTGGAACGCCTTTCAGTGGGGCACGACCTATTATGCTGACAAGGAAGCGGGCTGGCTTGTGACCAAGATGCGCTATGAGGCTGAAAATCTGAAGCTTAACGTTGGTTACGATATCAAGTCCAAGCTTCTTGCCGTCCATGAGGCGGAAAAGCGCATCAACGTGGCCGAAAAGGCCGTAGAGCAGGCCACCGAGGCGTACAATGTGGCTCTGGCCCGCTACCAGGAACAGGTGGGTACGAACTTTGACGTGCTGGACGCCTCATCCAAACTTACTTCGGCCCAGGCTTCGCTCACGGGCGCCAAGGCCGACTATCTTACAGCCCTGTCCCAACTGTATGTGGCAATGGGCGAATTTAAACCTGACCTGATGCGGCGCGACCGGTAAACGGCTTCGCGCCCAAGCACAAGCGATAGAGGAATGAAAGAACCCTACCTTACCATCACGCCCCTCGGGGGCCTTGGAGAAATCGGCCTTAACTGCCAATTGTGGGAAACCGCCGGCGGCGTGGTCATGGTGGACTGCGGACTCATGTTTCCCGATGACGCCCATCTGGGCGTGGACGTGGTCATCCCGCACTTTGGCGCGGTGAGCGCCATCAAGGACAAGCTGCTCGGCATCGTGCTCACCCACGGTCATGAGGATCATATCGGGGCCTTGCCCTGGCTTGTACCCGAGCTGAAAGGCACGCGCATTTACGGTTCGCGTTTTACCCTTGCCCTGGTGGAGCACAAGCTGCGCGAGCGTGAAATTCTTGACTGGGTGGAACTTTGCCCCGTGGATGCCCGCACTGTGCTGCCGTTGGGCGACCTGACGTTTCATTTTTTTCCGGTCTGTCATTCCATTCCCGAAGGTTTCGGCCTGGGGGTGGAGACGCCGGTGGGGCGTGTGGTTCATAGCGGTGACTTCAAGATTGACCCCCATCCTCTGGACGGCACAGGCACGGACCTGGATGTCTTCAGGGGCTTTGCCGGCCCGCAGGGCGCGCGCCTGCTGCTTTCGGATTCCACCAACGTCATGCGTGAGGGCCGCTCCCTTACGGAGCGTGAAGTGAAGGACTCGCTGGAAAAGATTTTTTCCAGTGCCGAAGGCCGCATTGTCATTACGCTTTTCTCAAGCCACATTCAGCGGATTCAGGAAGTTTTCGATCTGGCGCGCGAATACGGGCGCACGGTTGTCATAAGCGGCAAGTCACTGGCCAATAATATCGAAATGGCCCGGGATCTGGGCTTTGCCAAGTTGCCGCCTTCTTTTTTCAATGCCCATAACGGGGTTCCCGACCTGCCGGACAATCAGATCGTGCTGGTGGTCACGGGCGCGCAGGGCGAGCCTTTGTCGGCCCTGTCGCGCATGGTGCTCGGCGGCCACAGGCAGCTTGAGGTGCGCAAGGGCGATACGGTGGTCATGAGTTCGCGCATGATACCGGGCAATGCCAAGGCCGTGGCGAAGCTTATTAACGAAATGTACCGCATCGGCGCGGAAGTGCTGTATGAAAGTGTCCACGCCATCCATGCTTCGGGGCATGCCCAGCGCGAAGAACTGCGCGAGATGTTCGAGGCCGTGCGTCCGAAACTTTTTGTGCCGGTTCACGGGGAGTATCAGCACCTGGTCAAGCATGGCCGCCTGGCCGTGGAGTGTGGGGTAAAGGAAGAAAACGTCATTCTGCTGGAAGACGGGCAGCCCTTGACCCTGCTGGAGGATTCCTTCAGGCTTGAACAGAAAGTGCCTGTGGAATGTACCCTTGTGGACGGCAAGGGCGTAGGCGATGTGGGCTATGCCGTGCTGCGCGAGCGCCGCATTCTTGGCGATGAGGGTATGGTTATCGTTGTGCTGGTGGTGGATTCTGAAACCGGCAGCGTGTTGCACGGGCCGGAAATGATCTCCAAGGGCTTTGTGTTCGAGCAGCATTACAGCCATCTGCTGGAAGACGCCAAATGCCTCGTGCTGGATGAGATTGAGGCCGCGCGGCCAGGGCAGCTCAACCGCATGCAGGAGGGCATCCGCTCTTCGCTGCGGCGCTTCTTCCGCCGTGTGCTGGAACGTGATCCCGTGGTCGTGCCTATCATCAGCGAAGTGTAAGGGGATTCAGGGCTGTCGTTGTCCAGCAAAGGACGCGGCAGGCCCTTTTTCGGTTTGGCGGCCCGTGCTGCCTGTTGCGCCAACACGGCAGAGCCGCCGCGACGAAATCCGATCCGAAGAGCCGGTGTGGCGATAATCCGATCCGAGCTGTCCCCTCACACCGACACCCTGCGTCTCACGCCCGGCACTTCACATCTGCCTCCCGACATCTG
>NZ_JBAIYR010000214.1:0-3873 GCF_036763145.1 Desulfovibrio sp. 1188_IL3213
ACTGTTACGGGCCGCCTTGGTCCTGCTCTGAAGGCTTGCCCCTGCAAGCGTGCATCCGGGCCTGTGGCATTAGCGCGCAACCCCTGCAATGCTGCCCGCGGCTGCCCTGTGAGGCCGCTTTACGGGGCTGTCGGGTGGGGCATTGCCAGAGGGCTTTCTCTGCTATAGTGTCCGTTTTGCTCGAAACGGCTTCCGGATATTCTCTCGCCGCACCGCCGGTTTTGCCGCTTCTGCAAAGGCTTTTTCGTCACGCGGCCGCCCCGGTTTTTCAACGTATTTTCTTGCTCCCTGCCGTTTCGCAACCCTGTCGGAACGGGTCCGTCCGAAACGGTTTCCCTTGGAGACATATGGATTCGCAAAAAGTATCCCCTGCCAGTGTCATAAAATCCCTGGGCCTTGTTTTTGGCGACATCGGCACAAGTCCCATATACACCCTGGCAGTCATTTTTATGATGACGGAAAGAACCGAAGCCAACTTTATCGGCATTCTTTCACTGATCATATGGACGCTGCTGTTGCTTGTAACAGTTGAGTATGCCTGGTTGGCGATGAGCCTGAGCAAGGCCGGAGAGGGCGGAACCATTGTGCTTCTTTCCATCCTGCGGCCCATGCTGCAGTCCGGAAAGAAAATAGGCGTGGCCTCGGTGCTGGCGTTTATCGGAGTTTCACTGCTTGTGGGCGATGGCGTCATTACGCCGGCCATCACCATCCTTTCGGCAGTGGAAGGGCTGGTGCTGCTGCCCGGCCTTGAAGATGTTCCGCAAGGCGCGCTGGTGGCCCTGGCCCTGCTTGTGGCCGTATTTCTTTTTTCCATTCAGAAAAACGGCAGCAGCAGGCTCTCGGCCTTTTTTGGCCCGGTCATGGCCGTGTGGTTCGGGGTTCTGGCCTGTTCCGGCCTGGCGGCGCTCAGCCAGTTTCCAGCGGTGCTCAAGGCCGTTAATCCTTGGTACGGCATTGATTTCATGCTGCGTAACGGTCTGGCGGGCTTCTTTGTGCTCTCAGAGGTCATCCTGTGCGCCACCGGCGGCGAAGCCCTGTATGCCGACATGGGGCATATGGGGCGCAAGCCCATCCTGGCCGCCTGGGGCATGGTTTTTACCGCGCTTTTGCTGTGCTACATGGGGCAGACGGCCTTTCTCGTCCATAATCCCGGCGCGAACAACGTGCTGTTTGAGATGGTTCACAGTCAGGCGCGGTGGCTGTATGCCCCGTTCCTGATATTGAGCCTTCTGGCGACCATTATTGCGTCCCAATCCCTCATCAGCGGCATTTTTTCCATTATGTACCAGAGCATGGCTACGCATATCATGCCTCTTTTCAAGGTGGATTATACCTCAAAGGAAATGCACTCGCAGATTTACATAGGCTCCGTAAACTGGGCCTTGTTCATTGCCGTGGTGCTGGTCATCATCGGCTTCAAGGAGTCGCACAGGCTCGCCGCGGCCTACGGCCTGGCCGTTACCGGAACCATGACCATCACGGGCATTCTTATGGCCTGGATATTCCACCTGAAAAAGCGCCCCTGGCTGTGCGCTACGGCAGCGGCCATCTGCGTTCTGGATGTGATCTATCTGGTGGCGAACTTTTACAAGTTGCCGCACGGGGGCTACTGGTCGCTGGTCATTGCCATGATACCCTTGGGGATCATCCTCATTTATACGCAGGGGCAGAAGGCCGTGTATCAGCGCATGCAGCCCATGCCGCAAGACGTTTTTATGGAAAAATTTACAAAGCAGAGAAAGCAGGGGCATACCATCAAGGGGACGGCCATCTTCTTTCTGCGCAGCCTGGACAACATATCGCCGTATATTTGCAGAACCATGTTTGACAACGGCATCATTTACGAACGCAACGTCATGCTCAGCATTTCGCGTACGTATGAGCCGCAAGGTCTGGAATGCCATTTTGAGGATACGCCAGTGGCGGGAATACAGGTGTTTACCGTTACCGCCGGCTATATGGAGTATATAGATATTGACGGGCTGATGGAGCAGATGGGCCTCAAGCCGCGAGCCATATTTTACGGGGTTGAGGACATATTCACCCGCTCCATTGTGTGGAAGGTCTATGCGGTCATCAAAAAGCTTGCTCCGCCTTTTGTGCAGTTTTATAAGCTGCCGCTGCATTCAGTTCACGGGGTCGTCAGCCGGATTTCACTTTAGACAGTGTCGTCACGAGCGCCTTTCCCGGTATCTCTGTGTCGAACTTCGCCTTTTATTCCGGTCGAGTACCATAAGAGTACACTCCCTGCGTAAAAGGCTCGTTCTCCTTGATATACCAAGGAAATTCATCTCGTGACGACACTGTCTAGAGCAGTTTGGCTTTGAAACTGTTCTGCGAAGGCGTGAGCAGTCGCCCGCCGCAAAGATGCAAGCGCAGCTTCAGCCGTTACGACAAAGGAAGTTACGGATGCTTCAGGAGTTGTAACGCGGGAAATTACGCTTGCAGACACCATGTGTAACGAGCGGTTTGTTTCCACACAACCACTGTCGCCATTCATAAGGCTCGCAGGCTCGCCAACGGCTGCCACGAAGACAGCAGGGCTATTTACTTGCGCGGTTAAGCATCGAAGCGAGCGTGTCTTAAACTTTGAGAATGTACATTCTCAAAGCTAATCTGCTCTATGACGGGTTTTTCTGCTCCCGGCTTTGGGCAGGGGGTGTTTCCACGGGGACACTGGCCGCCGGTGCATTTTCCACAGGAGCCTTTTCCAGACCGGGCTGTTCGGCAGGCAGTTTCGCAGGCTGGCCGGGCGCGACTTCGGTTTGCGCCGGCGCAGGGGCGTCAGCAGTGTTTGCCGGGGTTGCGGCTGTGGGCGCGGTTTGGGTCTGCGCTGCCGGAGTGCGGTTTTGTTCGTCCTGGGTGCGTTGTCCGAGCATCATCTGCCCCAGCAGGGTAATGATGAAAACAATTGCGGACATGACAATGATAACGGCCATCTTTCTTTTGTCTTGCATGAAAACCTCGCCTCGATTTTTTGCCTGCTCACGCTGATTGTTGTCCGAAAAGTCGGCTGTGTAAAGCGGTCCGGCCGGAAAAATACGCGCGGTTCGCACAGCCGCCAGGGCTTGGGGCGCGGCTGCTGTTGCGCGTATATCGTGATTGGGATATGTTGCGAGTGTGGTCCGATATATGAAAATGCCCCGGCCTCTGTGCAGGCCGGAGGTTTGAAAAGGAGAGACATATGAACGTGAAAAACGAAGAAAATATGGATACCCTGAGAGAAGAAGTGCAGGCCCTGCGCAAGCAGATCGAAACCCTTGCCAAGACCGCCGAAAAAAACGCTTCCTACCACGCGGCTTCTGTAAGTTCGCGGCTGGAAGATGAAGTTGAGAAGTATCAGAAGCTTGCGGCCGAAAAACTGCAAAAAGTCATGGCCGCCGGTGGAGACGGCGTTGAGAATGTCAGCGAACGCATCCGTCAGAACCCCCTGGGCAGCCTGCTGCTGGCCTTTGGCGCGGGGTATGCGCTTTCTCTTCTCTTCCGGCACGGCAAGTAGTATCGGGCGTGAACGGCCTTACCGAGATAGTAATCCGTTTCTTTGACCTGTTGGAGGCTGAGGGTCGGCAGCTGCGGCATCACGCGCTGCTTACGGTGCGCATGGCTGTGCTGCTGGCCCTCGGTCTGCTGTTCGGGGCTGCGGCTGTGGCCTTTCTGGTCGCGGCCCTGTATCAGGCGCTGATCGTCATCCTGCATCCGGCGTGGGTTATGGGCATTCTGGCCCTGGCCTGTGCGGGCGTTGCCGGAGGTTTGTTATGGCTGTCTCTTCCACGCAAGAAAACGCCACAGTAGACGAGGCCAAGCGTCGCCTGCGGGAAGCTGCCGCCGGCTTTGACCCGTATGCTCTGGTGCGCAAACGCCCCCTCACCTGTA
>NZ_JBAIYR010000215.1:0-3837 GCF_036763145.1 Desulfovibrio sp. 1188_IL3213
GCAGGCGCAGGGCCTTGCCCTGCCGTTCCAGATCGCCAAGAGCGGCTTCCAGCTCTTTTCTTTCGCGGCGGGCAAGGCCCAGAACACGCAAAAGGCCGTCCAGCCGCATGGGGCGGTTCTGGGCGGCAAGGGTCTGCAGCAGTTCCTCAGGCGAGGGAAAACCGCCGTTGAAAGGTGCGGAAGCCGTAGTGGCTCCGCGAAGTTTTTTTTGCTTTTTCATAAAAATTATTCACCGGCAAGGCGTGAAAAAGGGGCAAAAGGCATGGCCTTTCGCCCCCCATCGCGTGCTTGCTCTCAGGCTGTTGCCCGTATTGCGGCAATCAGTTGCGGTTGCCGCCGAAGAGGCGCAGCAGCATGAGGAAAAGATTGATAAAGTCCAGGTACAGGGTCAGCGCGCCCAAAATGGCGCCGCGGCGCAGGGCCGTGGCGTCGTCCAGGGGGGCGCTTTCGCCGAACCGGCGCAGCTTCTGTGTGTCATAGGCCGTAAGGCCGGTAAAAATGAGTACGCCAAGGCAGCTCACCACAAAGTCCATCATGGCGCTCTTGAGGAAGATATTGACCACCATGGCGATAACGATGCCGATCAGGCCCATGAACAGAAAGCTGCCCATGGCCGTAAGATCGCGCTTGGTCACGGTTCCGTACACGGTCATGGCCAGGAAGGTTCCGGTGGTGACCAGAAAGGCGTTGGTGATGGAGGCAATGGGGTAGACCACAAAAATGGACGACAGCGTTGCCCCTGTCAGCGCGGAATAGAGCAGAAAAAGCCCCGTGGCCGTGCTGCCGGACATTTTATGCACGGCGGCGGAAATGGCGATAACAAGGCCGAACTGCGCCACGATGAGGCCGATCATGATCAGCGAATTGCCGAAGATGACCTGCTGCACTGCGGGCGTGCTGGCTACAAACCAGGCCATAACGGTGGTGACGCCAAGGCCCAGCGTCATCCACTGGTAAACCTGGCGCATGTAAAGGGAAGCAACACTGCTTACGCCACTATGCGCTACACTGCGGGGATTGGTCATTACTCTCCTCCAAAAAAACTGTTGCATCCGAAGCGTCTTTGGAACAGGTATATCTGAAGCGCATGAAATGCTTGGCAACGAACCGTTTTTTTCATGCCTGTTCCGTACGCCGGACAAGCCGTATTTTTTTATCTTCCTCTTCATACTATATGACACAAGCCGTGTTTAGCAAGTGCTCTCTGTCCCGGATAACGGCGTCAAATGTGACATTTCTGTTACAGAATCCGCCTGACGGCATCTGCGGCAACTTGATGGACGCGTGCCGGCATGGTAGTTTTTCACGCACCGCCGGGTTTTTTCCGGCCTTTACACCGCAGTAGCGCAAGGAGATACATATGAAACTTTTCCGCACCGGCGTCGTGTTTCGCGCCCTTGCCCTGGCGTTTTGCCTTATGGCCGCGCCCTTCATGACTCCGGCCCAGGCCGCCACGCCCGATCCGGCAGTGAAGCTTGAAACGAACATGGGCGAAATTGTGGTGCGTCTGGACGCCCGCAAGGCTCCCATCAGCACCGCCAACTTTGTGCAGTATGTCAAATCAGGTTTTTATGACGGCACGGTTTTTCATCGTGTGATCAAGAACTTCATGATTCAGGGCGGCGGTTTCACGCCGGACATGAAACAGAAAGAAACCCGCGCCGCCATCCGCAACGAAGCGGATAACGGGCTGAAAAACAAGAAATATACCATTGCTATGGCCCGCACTGGCGAACCTCATTCGGCCACGGCCCAGTTTTTCATCAATACCAAGGACAACGATTTTCTGGACTTCAAAAGCCAGACTCCCCAGGGCTGGGGCTACGCTGTTTTCGGCAAGGTGATCAAGGGACAGGAAGTTGTGGACAAGATTGCCGCCATCGTCACCGGCAAAAAAGGCTATTATGATGATGTGCCCAGAGAAAACGTCATCATTAAAAAAGCCGTTGTGGTGGAATAGACCACAGCGTTCTTTTCCGAAGATGAAAATAACAAAGGGCCGAAAGGCCCTTTTTGTCTGGCGGATATGTGGTCGCGCGGAGCGCGTCGGCATTTTTCGCAGGAAGCCGGCTGTCCATGCCGAAACGGTGATGCACCGGAGCCGGGAAAAAACTTTTGATGCGCCTGGCTGAACAGAAAAGCATGTGAACAGTGCCTGACTATTTGCCCGTCAAAGCCGCAAAGCGCCGCATGGTAAGGTGGCACACGGCCACGGCCAGAGCGTCCGATGTGTCCAGCGGCCAGTTGGCGTTTTTGACATTGAGCAGGCGTTGCACCATGAAGGCGACCTGCTCTTTTTCGGCGCGGCCCGTGCCTACCAGCGATTTTTTCACCAGGGTAGGCTCATAGTCGCTGATGGAAAGGCCGTGCGCCGCGCAGGCCGCCACAGCCACGCCCCGCGCCTGGCCCAGCTTGAGGGCGCTGGCCGCGTTTTGGGCCGTGAACACCTGCTCAATGGCGGCTTCGTCCGGTTTTACGCGGGCCAGCACCGTGGAAAGTTCGTGATAGATGCATGCCAGACGGCCCGAAAAAGCCTTGCCCGCCGAGGACGTGCGCACCACGCCGCAGTCCACCAGATGCAACACGCCCGAAACTTCGCGCACCACGCCCCAGCCCGTGCGCTGTGAGCCGGGGTCGATGCCCATAACCGTCACAGGTCCTTTGGCATTGAGCGTAGACATATCAGAGCAGGAAAGAGGTGATAACGTAGTCCGCCGCGAGAATAAGCACGCAGGATATGACCACGGCCGAGGTGGTGGCGTTGCCCACGGCTTCCGGCCCCACGCTGTCGCGCCGCTTGTTGGTGTAGTAGCCCTGGCGGCAGCATATGGTGGTGACCAGCAGGCCGAAGACCACAGACTTTATGAAGCCCCCGGCCACGTCCGTCATGGTGACGGAACTGGCGATGCGGTAAAAATAGGCTCCCTCGTTGATGCCGAGCATGAGCACGCCCGTGAGGTAGCCGCCGATGATGCCGATAACGTCAAACACGGCGGTAAGCAGGGGAAAGGCGATGAACGAGGCCACAAGGCGCGGGCTCACAAGGTAGCCCATGGAGTTGATGTCCATAACATCCAGGGCGTCGATCTGGTCGGTGATGCGCATGACGCCGATTTCGGCGGTCATGGATGACCCGGCGCGCCCGGTGAGCATGATGGCGGTGAGCACCGGCCCCAGTTCGCGGATGAGCGTCAGCGATACGGCAGAGCCGAGCATGCCCACGGAACCGAACTGCACCAGGGTATAGTAACCCTGCAAGCCCAGCACCATACCGCAGAACACCCCAATGAGCATGATAAGAAAGAAGGATTTTGAGCCTATGATATAAAGCTGCTGCATCGTGCGCGGGAAAATCTTTCTGCTGGCAAATATCTGGGCCAGCCCCTCAAAAAAGAAAATGGCCGTGCCGCCCAGGGCATCAACGCCGCGCAGGCAGGGCCTGCCGATGCGGCGTAAAAAGGCTGCGGGAGCAAAGGATTGCGTCATGACTTCCTCACCTGGCCGTTTTACGGCTTTTGCCGGGAACGGCTTTTTTGGATGTCTGTATGGGCGCGCCCAGTTTCATGCGTTTAAGCTCCTCGCGCAGATTGTCGGCGTCACGCTCCGTACCACGCAGGTTGATCATGACCAGTTGCACCTTGCCGCTTTTTTGCAGGCGTGTGCGCAGTCCCCGGCCTTCGAGGCGCTTGCGCAGCCTGTTAGCATCGTCCTCACCCTTGAAGGCCGCCGCCTGAAACACGTAGTCGTAAAGCTGTTCCTGCGTGGCTGTTGCGCCGGGGGCCTGCCCCTGGTTCTGGGCCGCACTGGGCGTGGCGGCGTTGCGGGCATTGGAGGCGG
>NZ_JBAIYR010000216.1:0-3835 GCF_036763145.1 Desulfovibrio sp. 1188_IL3213
AATATGCAAGAATAAGGCCGTTTTATGCAAGGTCAATGCCTGCCTTGGAAAAACAATATACATTTTTAGGCAAAAAGCCAAAGGGGCAGCTTTGGGTTTGCCGGAAAAAGGCTTTATCTGTTCGGGCCTGCCGCTTGAGGCCACAAGCCCCAGCGTCACCAATCTGGCCCGCGAAATGGTTTCCATGATTTCAACCCAGCATGCCTATACAGCCAATGCCGCCACAGTGCGCACCGGCGATGCCATGCTGGGAACCCTGCTGGATATCAAAGCCTGAACCGCAGGCCCATACGCCCGGCCTCACGGCCGGAACAGACAACCGGGGCCGAAAGCCCGACAGGTTTATTCCGGGGTATGCCCCGTTTTCCGACTGACCTGCCGCCGCCTTTGGGCCGGCATAACATTGTGGAGCGCTGATGGGAAAATGTCTGAAACTGTGCGCGTTAATGCTGGGCTGCGTGTTGGCCTTCGGTTGCGCCGCCAAGAAAGGTTCACAGGAAGACAGTATCGACAGTCTGCGCGCCGAGCGGTTCCGACGCTCCTATGAAGCGGCTTTTGATTCCAACCAGCAAGAGGCCGGTCAGCAGCTCCTGCGCAAGGCCAGGTCAGCCATCGGCACCCCGTATGTGCGCGGCGGAACTACCCCGGACGGTTTTGACTGTTCGGGTTTTGTCTGCTGGACGTATAAAAGCGTCGGCGTGCAGCTGCCCCGCACTGCGCGCGAGCAGTCTGTCATCGGACAGCGCATCACCAAGGTGGAAGATATGCGCGCCGGAGATATCGTGGCCTTCCGTCACCCCCGGCGGGGTTACCACACAGGCATCTATGTGGGCGATGGAAAATTTATCCACAGCCCGCGCAAACGCACCAGGGTGCGCATCAATTCGCTGGACGACCCCTACTTTCGCAACACGTTTCTCAGCGCTCGCCGCGTCAAGGTCGAAGGCGGCGAAACCCTGACGGCTCAGGCCGAAAGCCGCCTCAACGACTTTACTGAAGAAAAGGTCGTGCGCGAACTGGCCCGCGACAAGAAAAAATCGGCAAAAAGCCGGAGCAGCGCCGCCGCGCGCGATAACAAACGTACAAATACGCGCGAGAAAAAGCGGGATACGACCATACAGGTCGCCAGCAACGACAAGAAGAATGCCTCCTCGGCCCGTGCCGCTGAAAGCCGGAACAGCAAAAACTCCAAACAGACCGCGCAAACCGCCAAAACCTCGACCAAAGCGCCTGCAAAAACGTCTGCCGGCGCGTCCGCAAAGACACAAAACAAATCACAGGACAAGGCCGGGGCAACAGCCAAAAAAACTGAAACCAAAAAAGCCGCGCCCGCCAAAACCTCGGCAGCCAAGGCTGACTCCGGGAACAAAAAGAATCAGGGCAAAGGCAAAAACAACAATTCCTGATCAGGCCGGAGCAAGCGGCAGCGGTTTGAAACAGCCAGGGCATATCGAATTCTCGCGGCATCCGTGGACAGCCTCATGGCACGACACAGATCTGCTGCCCGCCACTGGCGGGAAAAACAGAAAAACTGCGGTGTACAGACGCGCGACACATGCCTTTGGCTGGCTGGAGTTATTCACGGCTAAACACTTTGTCCGCGCTGCCAGGGTTTCTCCTGAAAATCGGTGCCACAAGGTGCCGGCAGGTTTTATCTGCCTTTACGCAAGCACTGCAAAGCAAAATTGCTCCAGGCATGGCTGCGGTTTGAGGCATCTACTGCTCCGGGGGCGGAGTACAGGCGGGCGTGAGGCCCGGTTCCGGCGCAACTGCCGTCCGGCGCCCTAAAAACTGCCCGGCACGACATGCATATTTCTGAACAGCTCATGCAGCATCCACCTTTCCCTTGCGGCAGGCTGGCCCCCAGTCCCACTGGATATATCCATCTGGGCAACGCCTGGGCTTTTCTGCTGGCCTGGCTTGCCGCCCGTTCACAGGGCGGCCAGATACTGCTGCGCATTGAAGACATTGACCCGCAGCGCTCACGGCCGGACTATGCCGCAGCTCTGCTGGAAGACCTTCGCTGGCTCGGCCTTGACTGGGATCATGGCCCCGATACGGGCGGTCCCTGCGGTCCCTACGTGCAAAGTCAGCGCGGCAAGATATATGACACGGCCCTGACGCGGCTTGAACAATCCGGCTTGACCTATCCCTGCTTTTGCACCCGCAAGGAATTGCGTCAGCTTGCCGCCGCGCCGCATGTGGACGACGCGGGCGCGCCCTATCCCGGAACATGCCGCCATCTGAGCCATGAGCATATCCAGGGCATGCTGCGCTCGGGCCGCAAAGCCTGCGTGCGCCTGCGCTGCCCCAAGACGCCCATATCCTTTATTGATGCCGTCATGGGTCCACAAAATTTTCTTCTTTCCCAGTGCGGGGGCGATTTTGCCCTGCGGCGTTCCGACGGCGTTGTGGCCTACCAGCTGGCTGTGGCCGTGGACGACGCGCTTATGGGCGTCACGCAGGTGGTGCGCGGGCGGGACATTCTGCCCTCTACCCCGCGCCAGATTGCTCTTCTCGACCTCTTGGGCTATGGTGCGCCTTCCTACGCCCATGTGCCCCTGCTTCTGGATGCAGAGGGAGAGCGCCTGGCCAAGCGCCACAACAGCCTGTCCCTGCGTTGCCTGCGGGAACAAGGGGTTGATCCGCGCCGCATCACGGGTCTGCTGGGGCATCTGGCAGGTCTGACATTTTCCGCCCAAAGCGCAAGCCCGGCGGAACTTATGCCCGCCTTTGACTGGAGCCGTCTGCCACGACAGGACGTGCGCCTTGAAAGCAGTCACCTGCGCGGGCTGCTGTGACAAAACCGGCACGGGCGGAAAACGCGCAACCGGAAGGGCAGCCACGATGCCGCTCCGAAAAGCGCACGCCCGGTCTCTTTTTAACGACAGCATATCTCACAGCCTCATGGGGGAAGTGTATGACTTCGCAAAATCTTGACCAAGCCTTTCTGGACGAAATCTTTCCTGCTACCCGCGCGGACGATTTTTTTGATGCCCTTTTCGGCGGCGCGGAAGAAGGCGCTTATGACATCAGCCTTGTGTGCCGCGAGGCAACGCCCGAAACCGCCCGCATGGCCTTTGAACTGCGGCAGCGGCCGGGCAAATGCCTGGCCTGTAACCTGACCTACGGCCTGCCGCAGGTGTTCCAGCGCCACCCCGTACTCAACGTGGCGGGTGTTGCCCGCGACGTGGCCCAGCGCCTGGGCTGGCCTGTGGAAAACCTGAAATGGAAGCTGGGCCATACCGAAGAAGTGAGCAATGAAGTTCACGCCATTCCCCTGACCCTGGAAAAGGCGTAAACCACGGGCAAAGCGCCTTGACAGCCCGGCTCTTTTTTGGCAATAGAATCCGGTCGCCAGCTTAGCTCACTTGGTAGAGCAGCTGATTCGTAATCAGCAGGTAGCGAGTTCAATTCTCGCAGCTGGCTCCACAGGAATTAAGGGTTTACGCATGTCGTAAGCCCTTTTTTTGTGTATATTCCCGTCATTTGCGCCCAAGCCGCGCACATCATTTTTCCTGCTGCGCAGTCGCGCGGCGGGCAATACCGGAAACGCCGTCCGGAGGCCAGGCATGAAAGCTTTTTTGACCTTGCAGTCCGTGGAATCCGTTCTTGAACACATTTGCTCGTTCCCCGTGCTTGCGCATGAAAGCGTTTCTCTGGATAACGCCCGCGGCCGCCGTCTGGCGCACGATTTTTTCGCCCCTGAAAACCTGCCCGGCTTTGACCGCTCCACCATGGACGGATATGCCGTGCGGGCGCGCGATGTGTTTGGCGCACAGGAGGGCAGCCCTGCCCTTGTGGAATGCGCGGGCGACTGCCCTATGGGGGCCAG
>NZ_JBAIYR010000217.1:0-3833 GCF_036763145.1 Desulfovibrio sp. 1188_IL3213
TTTGTTGACTCGCAGTTGCCAGACCGCGAGATTTTTTAACAAATCAAAAGGAGTTTTACTCACTTGGGCAAAGCTATAAGCTTTTTAGAACCCCCCGCCTAGCGGGGGGTTTTCTAGTTACAAAAAATGGGCGGGGAAAATCCCCGCCCAACCTTCTTCTCTTTTTTAAATCTGCCCGTGCCATTTTTGGCACGGGCTTCTGCCTGCTGACAAGGTCAAAACTAAGCGGCGTTTTGCCAAAATGTACGGGGCGCGTTACACAGAAACTTCAGTTTTTTCAAACCGTTTCTGTAACCGTTTCCGCATGAAAAAAGGGTTACATCTTTCGATATAACCCGTTGTTTTCATTGGCGTCCCCAAGGGGATGGACAGGTACGTCCCAAATATCGAAGATATAATACTATTTGCCAAAATGAAAAAAGTCAATATCCGGAAAAATATCTGTAAAGACAATATGTTGGGAAAGGTGTTGCTGGACGGTATTGGATAGTGCGGCTGGGGACACCTGTTGCTTTGCTCAATTTTGCAGCAGGCCGCTGCAAAATTACTAACGGACATCTGCACAAAAACCAGCACAAAAACTAGCACGAAAACCAACATGAACGCTGCTGCAAACCCATCGAATTCGATGGGTTTAGAGTTGCGAGTGCTGATGCACTGCTGCTGCCGACTACCACGAAAACTACCACAAAAACTACCGCGAAAACTACCGGAGAAATACACACGCTAGTGAAACTTCGAGCACTGTCAGGTGACATGAAGCCCCAAGTTCAGGCTGGCCTTGCAGGAGGTGAAGCTTTACCGACAGTGTCGGGTATAATGTCGGAAATGCTCTATATCTTGCCAAAGTAGCGTAACTTCGCCACTGCCGGTGGCAAAATTCCCGTATCTCACGAAGCCAGTGCAAAAATTTCTTTTTCGATGACAGCTAAGGCTATTTTTATTCGTCCATAAGGTGTTCATCAATAATCAGCATGTCGTTCGCATCAAACCGCCAGCCGTCCCAGTAGGCAATTTCCCAATAATAGCCGTCCAGATCCTGGATATATCCGCTGTACCCTCCCCAAAAGGCCGTTTCCGGACGTTTGGCGATTGTGCCGCCCAGGCTCTCCACCTTGGCGAAGATGGCATCCACTTCCTCTTTGGTTTTGGCATTGAAGGCAAGCGTTATGCCGCCGAATCCGGTGCCAAGTGCCGGGGGATTGGTTTCGTTGATGTCTTTGGCCAACTCCGCCAGAGGGTACAGTTCGAGCTTGGTGCCGCCATTGCTGAAAAAGACCACATCCGGCTTTTCTTCATTGTTCGGTGTGGTAAAGCCCAGGCCGTCGCGGTAGAAGGCACGCGCTTTCACAATGTCACGCACCCCAAGGCATATTACGTTGATTCTGTTCATGGTTTCCTTTGATTTAATCAAGCTATCTCAAAATGGGTGGAATTGGATGTGCTACCGGGTGACCATTCAGCTTCCCGTTCCTTTCCAGAGCATCAAAAGTTCCGGCTCACCCGTATGTTGGCAGGCCTGCTCCTTGCTCACCGCAAAACCGTGGCGCAGATAAAAGTTCACGGCCCGGCTGTTCCTGCTGTAAACCGTCAGCGTCAATTCCGCGTACAAATCCTGCACATGCCGCAACAGTTCGGAGCCGCCGCCCTTGCTCCAGGATACAGGCCGGACAAACAGAGCCGCCAGTGCTCCCTGGTATACAGCCGCAAAACCCAGAAAAGCTTCTTCCTCTTTGGCCAGATAGCAATCGGAACCGGGCAGATACTGCTCCTTCATGGCCGCATGGTTTTCATGCCAGAAATCAGCGGATACAAAGTCGTGCGCGGCAAGAGAGGCTTGCAGCCAGATATCGGCGCAAGCCTCAATTTCCGAACGATTGTGTACGGGTATAATGATCATACCGTTCCAGTAAACAGCACCCCCACTGGCACCGCGAAAATTCTGTCACCCATGGGGATGACCTCCTGCCCGGTATACACAATCACGCCCCGGACAAAATGATCGCCCAGCGCGTCGCGCAGTGCGGCAAGGCCTTTGATATCGTGTGACGATACGCTGGCGGAGAGCTTCACTTCCACGGCAACCACGCGCCCGGCCCGGTCTTCCAGAACCACGTCCACTTCCTCACCGCTTTGCGAGCGATAATGATAGAGCGTCACCGGGTGTTCCGTCCAACTGCTTTGCTTCAGCAATTCCCCGGCCACAAAAGATTCCAGCAGCCGCCCGGCCATGATTGAATCGTCGGCCAGACGTTCCGCATCCGCGCCGCACAGATGACAGGCCAGGCCTGAATCACAAACATGCAGCTTGGACGATTTGACCAGGCGTTTGCTCAGGTTGCTCGACCAGGCGGGAAGGAACCAGATCAGGAACAACGCTTCCAGCAACGGAATGTAACGGCTGAGGGTGCTGACGGACATACCCACGCTACGGGAAAGCTCCGCCTGGTTGTGCAGTGTTCCGGAACGAGCGCCCAACAGACGCAGCAGTCGGATCAAGCCGCTGATGTCCTGGATGTTGGCGATGTCGCGGATGTCCCGTTCCACCAGCGTGGTGATGTACGAATCAAACCAGGCGGCGCGGCGTTTGGTATTGCTCCGTGACAGCACTTCAGGATAGCCACCCAGCGTCATGGCTTCCAGAAGCGCCTCCTTTGACAAGGAATCTTTGCCCGTGTTCGTGACAGAAAAATCTTTCTGAAACAGTGCCTGGATAAAGTCTTCCCGCGTTCCGGCAATTTCACCTTGAGAAAGCGGATACAGAGTCAGCACTTCCATCCGGCCCGCCAGGGAATCCGCTATGCCCGGCAGGGTCAGGATGTTGGCCGAACCGGTCAGCAGATAACGTCCGGCATGCCGCTCGCGATCCACGTCTTCTTTGATGGCCAGCATCAGGGTTGAGGCGCGTTGCGCTTCATCGATGATTACCGGCTTTTTCAGCCCCTGTAAAAAGCCCGTGGGGTCTTCCAGCGCTCCGGCCAGAGCAGTCGCTGAATCGAGGCTGACATACTGGCGACTGTTTTCCGAATCAGAAGGCTCTTCGGCCAGTTGCTTTACCAGTGTGGTTTTACCGGTTTGGCGAGCGCCGCGCAGAAAGACAACCGGAGTGTCGGCCAAGGCTTCTATCAACTGTGTATGTATTGTGCGCTTATTCATGGTGTAAAATCTACCACTTCATGGTAGATTTTACAAGTTTATTGCGACACAATACGCTAAGTACAAGGAAATTCCTTTTTTAAAAAATCCGTCAAGGAAAATTTCCGCAAATTTTTGGTTGCTGTACGTTGCAGGAAGTTGCTGAAGGTTGCGAAACGACCAAGCCAAGGAAATCCCCGAAAAACCCGTGATAGGCTCACTCCATACAAAGGCAGGAAAAGTCTTGCTACAGCATGGAGGACGGTACAATGGCAGCTCAAAAAGAAAAGAAGGAAAATCTGGCAAATATTCCTTTACGCTGGATGCGTGTGGAGGAAGCTGCACAATACCTGCGTGTTTCAACGGATTTCTTGAACAAGGCGCGGCTGACGAAAAAACCGAATATTCCTTTCACCCGCATTGGCGGGCGAATTCTCTATGACCGGCATGCTCTGGACAGTTTTCTGGAATCGCTGGAAGAGATCTGATTATTCATGCCGCTGCCCTCCGGCAATCGCTGCGGGCATGACCCACACCACCCGCGCCTGAACGCCGCCATTTCCATACCCAAAGGAAAAGGCGGCTTTCCGCGCATCCTCTCGCTGGCGGCGGAGCGGGCCAAAGCCTGGTATTTTCACCCTGCCAAATGCCCGGCGCTTCACGGCAGCGGCAGGCAAATCCGGAGCGAGCGGCGCGAG
>NZ_JBAIYR010000218.1:0-3831 GCF_036763145.1 Desulfovibrio sp. 1188_IL3213
CGCACAGCCAGAAGCGGGCGCGCCCATCCGCAGGAACCGGAAAAGGCCGCCTGCCACAAGGCCGAGGCCCAGGCCATATTCGCCAACGCCAAACGCATGGCCGCAATGATGGCCCGCACCCTTGGCCCCTTTTGTGAGGTGGCCGTGCATGATTTCAGCGATCTTGAGCACTCCATCATCCACATCGAGGGCGCGCTTACCGGACGCAATGTGGGCGCCCCTGCCACCAATATGGTCACCAAAGCGTGGCGGCAGGGCGGCGACAACGTGCAGGACATCATTGCCTATTCCGCCGCGACCCCCTCAGGACGGACGCTCAAGTCCTCCATCAGCTTTCTGCGCAACAGCGAAGAGCAGGTCATCGGTGCGGTATGCATGCATTTTGACCTCACAGACCTGGAGCGCTTCCAGGGGGTTCTGCATGCCCTGCTGCGCTTTGAAAGCGCCCCCGGCAAGGAAATGAGCGAAGCGTTCCCCTCCTGCCTCGGGGAAACCAGCGATGCCATCATTGAAACGGCCATCCGCCGGGCGGGCAAACACCCCGCCACCATGACGCGGGAAGAAAAACTGCATTTCGTGCGGATTATGGACGAGGAAGGGGCTTTTCTCATCAAGGGCATGGTGCAGTATCTGGCAAAAGCCATGCGCGTTTCCATCTACACCGTGTACAACTACATGCGCCAGATCAAGGAAGACGCCAGCCGCGAAACACCCTCAAGCCGGAAAAACGCCGACCAGTAACGGCCCGCTGCAATAGAGCAATTTCACTTTGAAATTGCTCTGGCGGCTGCGTGAGCAGTCGCCCGCCGCAAAGATACAAGCGCAGCTTCAGCCGTTACGACAAAGGAAGTTACGGATGCTTCAGGAGTTGTAACGCGGGAAACTACGCTTGCAGACACCATGTGTAACGAGCGGTTTGTTTCCACACAACCACTGTCGCCATTCGTAAGGCTCGCAGGCTCGCCAACGACTGCCGCGAAGACAGCAGAGCTATTTTCGTGCGCGGTCAAGTATCGAAGCGAGCGTGTCTTAAACTTTGAGAACGTACATTCTCAAAGTTTGCCTGCAATAGAGCAGATTAACTTTGAAATGCTTCACATTTCAAAGTTTTCATTCAGCCGAAAAATGCGATTTTCGGCTGAATCTACGCCACATTGTGGCGCGCTGCACTTTCGTGCAGCGTTAGAGCATTTACACTTTTTCAAAGTTAAAATGCTCTAGTTGCGGACGTGGCCGGAGTGGTTGCCCTGCCTTACTGCCAGCCGCCCCACAGGGCCATCCGCTGCAAACCCAGCGCCGCAACAAGCAGGGCCGCCTGAACAAGCAGGGCCGCCACAAAAACCATGCCTTTTCCCTTCGCCCCAAGGCGCGCCGGAGCCAGCCCGGCCAGCATGCCCCACGCGCCCTGCAAAACACGCTTGAGGGGCCATACAAGCGCCAGCCCCATCCACAGCAGACCGCCCCAGGTGAAGAACCTGATATCGGAAATAGCCCAAAAGCGCTCCAGCACCATTCCCAGGTCAATATGGCCCGCGCTGTAGGCATTGCCTATGGATTCAACGGCATCCAGCGCTTTTCCCTCGCTGAACAGCACGCCCACTGCCCCGAACAGAGCCACAAGGGCTACAAGCAGCATGAGCAGTAGCCAGAAGGTGTTCATCTGCCACCGTGCATGGCCGAGCAACACCCTGTCGCCCCGCGCCCCGGCCAGACGGCGCAACACAGGGGCCAGCACAGGCACGGGCAAGGGCAATACCCCCAACACTGGCAGCCACAGGGCAAAAGCGCCCCCGGCCAGGCAGAGATATCCCGCCCAGGCCAGCCCCGGAGCCAGCACCTTGCCTGTGGACATGAAACCTCCCGTGATAGACGTGCCGCGCGTATGCAATGTGAAGCCATAATCTCACGGCTGTCTTTCGCGGGCAAGGGCTTATCGCCTCTTTGTCACAGTGGCGGCCACCACACGTGGAGAAAGCTTTGTGCAAAAAAAGCGGGGCCGTCGCCCCTTTGGGAAACTGCGGCCCCGCGCTGGCATATTTTTCGTGGTTACGGACGGGATGTAATGTTCCAACAGGGTGTTCACCCTCCCTCAGCGCGGTAAAGCTGGAGTGCTGACCTTACTGCGGCAGCCGCTGTGCCGGACGACAAAGGCATCGCAACGGCATGGCTCGGACGCGGCTCAGCGCTTGTCCACCACGCGGCGCGACTTGCTGAACGTGCGCGGCAGGGCCGCGTAATCCACAATGCTGACGTTCATACGTGCCATGATGGCCTTGTGCAGGCGCTTTTCCAGCGCTGCGGCCAGGGCGGAATCATTGCCCCCGCAGACGTTCTGCGCGCGCTCCACGGTAAGGGCCAGATGATCCAGGCCGCGTTCGTCACGGCTGAGTTCCACCTGATACTCGCCGCCCAGTTCGGCAAATTCCCCGATAACAGCCATGAACTGGCCGGGGTAGATATTGACGCCCCGGTAGATCAGCATGTCGTCCGAGCGGCCCAGGATACGATCGTGGCGCGGCATGTTCAGGCCGCAGGCGCAGCGCCCCGGCAACAGGCGACACAGGTCGTGGGTGCGATAGCGCAACAGCGGCACGGCCTCCTTGCACAGGCTGGTCACCACCATCTCGCCCACCTCGCCCTCAGGCACGGGCTGCAGGGTGACGGGATCAAGCACCTCGATGATAAACAAATCCGCCCAATAGTGCAGGCCGTCGTGGGCATCGCAGTCTATGGCCGTGCCGGGACCGTACATTTCTGTCATGCCCGCGATGTCGTAACAGCCCTCAAGTCCCAGCTTGCTTTCTATGGTGAGGCGCATTTTTTCGCTGCGCGCCTCAGACCCGCAGATCATCTTGCGCAGTTTGAGCCGCTCTCCAAGGCCGGCCCGTTCCACCTCTTCGGCCAGCAGCAGGGCCATAGAGGCCGTGGCGCCGAAACAGGTGGATTCAAGGTCCTGTAAAAGCTGCAAATGCATCTCAAGATTGCCCGGTCCCACAGGCACGGTGAGCATGCCCATCTTTTCGCTGCCGCCCTGAAAACCCACTCCGGCCGTCCACAGGCCGTAACCCACGGCTATCTGCATGCGGTCTTCGGCGGTCAGCCCGGCCAGCTCATAACAGCGGGCCATCTGCAGATTGAATGTTTCCACGTCCGCCGCCGTATAGGCCAGAATCTTGCGCTTGCCCGTGGTTCCGCTGGAGGCGTGAACGCGCACCACCTCAGCGGGCGGCACGCACAGCAGAGGCAGGGGATATCCCTCGCGCAGGTCGTCCACGTCCACTGTGGGCAGACGCGAAAGGTCATCCAGGCCAATGGCGCCGTCAGATTCAAGACCACAGGCGCGCAGCTTGCTGCTGTATTGGGGAGAGTTCCAGGCACGGCGCACTGTCCGGCGCAGGCCTTCCTCCTGGCGGAGGCGGATTTCCTCATCCGCAAGCTGTGGAATGAAGCGGTATGACATGCTTCTGCGGCTCCTTTGATCTTGAGGCGGGGTTAATGGCTACGTGCCGTGAAGAGCGCCGTAAACCTTTAAAATACGGTTGCATAAATAGCATGAGTTATGCCTGCACGACACAACGCCGGGCGATACGGCAACACGTCGCCAGGGCAGCGCTGGGCGATTGTGCGTCTTTTCAACCCGTCAGGCAAGTCAAATGCCTCTGCGACGCGGCATACCCGGCGCAAACAGCAAAAATATCCTCATGTTCCGCGTTTCTACACCTCGCGGCAACGCTCAAAAGCCCGGCGCACACTTGCAAACAGCGCCTGTGGGCTGTCTGTTCCCTGCCGGGCGGCCCGGGCCAGCGCCAGCATGAGCAAAACCCGCGCCTT
>NZ_JBAIYR010000219.1:0-3798 GCF_036763145.1 Desulfovibrio sp. 1188_IL3213
CGCCTTGGGCCGCATGCGCTGCCCGCTTATCCGGCGGTTTTGCCGGGCTGTTCCTGCGTTTTCCAGGGGCTGCGGTGAAGCCGACCGCGTCGCCCGGGCAGCAGAATATACGCCGTAAAGGCCGTAAAACGGTGGTAACACCGTTACGGACTCTTTATCAAAGCAAAAAAGACCTAGAAACGCAGCAGGGCTGCGCCCCACGTCAGGCCGGCACCAAAAGCGGTGACAAGTATGCGGTCTCCGGCCTTGATGCGCCCGGCTGCGCGGGCTTCTACAATAGCCAGGGGAATGGATGCCGAAGAGGTGTTGCCGTACTTGTCCACGTTGACGAAAACGCGGTCGCCGGTCATGTCCAGGCGGCTGCCCACTGCCTCAATAATGCGCATGTTGGCCTGGTGGGGAACCAGCAGGTTCACATCGCCGGTGCCGAGTCCGTTGCGGGACAGCACGTCTTCGCAGATGTGCACCATGTTGCGCACGGCATGCTTGTAGGTTTCGCGTCCTTGCATGGTGATGAAAAAATCGTCTTCGACGGGAGCGCCCTTGGCATAGCGGCTGCTGGTGCCGCCGCCCACCACAATGAGGTCGCGCTGCGTACCGTCGCTCTTGCAAACCACGTCTTCCACCCCGGCCAGCACGTTGGCGGAGGTTCCCGTGACTATGCAGGCGGTGGCCGCATCGCCGAAAAGCACGCAGGTGCTTCTGTCGCCCCAGTTCACACGTCTGGTGAGGGCTTCGGTACAGACAAAAAGAATTTTGGCTTCCGGCTGGTGAGCCAGCAGACTGCGGCAGATGGACAGGCCGTACAGAAAGCCCGAGCAGGCCGCGCCGAAGTCAAAGGCCATGACAGGCCCCACGCCGAGCTGCCCGGCAATGATGCAGGCCACGGAAGGCGAGAGCACGTCCGGGGTGCAGGTGGCGGCGATAACGTGGGTGAGTTCCGAAGGCTCCATGCCCGCATCGGCCAGTGCCTTGCGGGCCGCCTTGAGGCCAAGGTCAGAGGCATTCTCGTCATCAGCCAGTTTGTGGCGTTGTCGTATGCCCGTGCGGGAGACTATCCACTCGTCGTTGGTGTCCACCACCTTGGCGAGGTCTTCGTTGGTCAGGACCGCGTCCGGCACATGGGCGCTCAGCGCAAGCAAATGGCAGAGAGGATTCATTCTGTATACCGTCGGTTAGATAGCGCGGGAGAAGCGGGTAAGCTCTTCGTTTGCCAGGATGGTCTCGGCAAGACGGCTGTTGGTCCCCTTGCGTACAAAGGTGCCGCCCATCTTGATGGCATTGGTCATAGCCAGGGAACTGGAGCGGCCATGACAGACAATGGCAAGGCCCTGAAGGCCCAGCAACGGCGCGCCGCCGTATTCGGCGTAATCAATGGTGCTGGCAAAGCGTTTGAAAGCTCCCTTGGCAAGCATGCCGCCAAGGGCGGGCAACACGCCGGAAGTAAAGACTTTTTTGAGCATGCGCACAAGAGAGGCCGCAAGCCCCTCGCTCATCTTCACCACCACGTTGCCCACAAAACCATCGCAGATCACCACATCAAGGTTGCCGGTAAAGATGTCCCGCCCTTCGGCATTGCCCACAAAATTGAGGTTTTGGGCCATCTTCAGAAGTTCGTAGGCTTCTTTTACCTGGCTGTTGCCCTTGCCTTCCTCTTCACCGATGCTCAGCAGGCTGACACGGGGCGAGGCATAGCCCAGCAGATCGCGGGCAAATGCGTTGCCCATGAGGCCGAACTGAAAGAGGTGATAGGGGCGGCAGTCCACATTGGCTCCGGCATCAAGCACCACCACGGGATCTTTTTCCGTTGGCAGCAGCGCGGCCAGGGCGGGACGCTCCACTCCTTGGAGGCGTCCCATAATAAACATGCCGCAGGCCACCGTGGCGCCGGAGTGACCGGCGCTGACCACGGCGTCAGCGGCGCCTTCCTTGACCAGGCGGCAGGCCACCTGGATGGAGGAGTTTTTTTTGCGGCGCAGGATGTCCGAAGGTTTTTCGTTCATATGCACCACATCATCAGCCTGAACAATGTCGTAATGCACGTCCTTGAGGACAAGCTTTTCCAGCTCGGCCTCCAGCTTGGGGGTGTCGCCCACAAGCTGGACGTGCAAGTCGTAAAGACGGGCAGCCTCAATGGCGCCCGGCACCACCACGGAGGGACCGAAGTCCCCGCCCATGGCGTCCACGGCGATGATGGGGCGCTCGTTCATTACTCGTTTTCGCTTTTGGCGACTACCTGACGGCCCTTGTACGTGCCGCAGCTGGGGCAGACGCAATGGGGTACGGTAGGCTCCCCGCAGGAGCAGTAAATAACGGCGGGAATGGCCACACGGTCATGGGAGCGGCGCATCCCCTTGCGGGAGCGGGATTTTTTGTTCTGTTGCACAGCCATGATGTTCTCCTTTTCCGTCCTTTCGGACACATACAGCAAGGGTATGGCGGCCAGACCTGAAAAGAGGGTCCGCCCGCAAGACTCAGCAGATTAGTAAAAAATTCTGAAAATGTCTAGGCTCCGCGTACAGGAATCCGCCTGTACGCAGTGGCTTTTTACGCCCGTAAAGCCGGGGAGTAAAGGCCGTGGCCCGATCCGGTTTTTATTGCCCGAACCTGATCTGTTCCGGTTTCAGGTTGGGAAAAATCACCTCTGCCCAATTTCAGTTTTTATGCAGGGTAAGCCCGCGCAGAACCGCCATGCGGGGGTCGCCTTCATCGTGCGCGCAGGAGCACATACCTTCGTTGAGGTTGGCCCCGCAACCGGCGCACAGTCCTTTACAGGACGCTCCGCACAGGGGGGTTACGGGCAGGGCCAGGACAAGCTCTTCCCAGCAGATGGCCGCAAGGTCAAGCATGGGTACGTTGTTAACAAAAACAAGGCGGCTCCCGGCATCTTCGTCCTGAGCCTGCACGCCCGACAGGCTTGCGCCGCCGCCGGGGCCTTCAAAGTCGTCGTCGCCTGGCAGTTCCTCAAAATCCTCAAAGCGGGTGCTTATGGAAGACGGGGCGTCTTCGGCACAACGGCTGCAAGGCAGAACTACTTCGCCCGCAAGGGAACCACGCACAAGCCAGCCGCCATCGGTGGGCAGGACAGTGATGGTGGCGCTCAGGGGCTTGCTCACCCGGCATTCCATGCCGAATTCCTTCATGGGTTCCTGCCAGACGGCCGGGTCATCCAGTTGGAATTCTTTGCCTTCAGGCGGCAAATCATTAAGAGATATACGGTAATTCTGCATATTGCACCTCGAAAGTTGGACTACATACCTCTGCCAATACCTGTTGTCAAGAAATGCCGCAAGCCGGTGGCGGCCGATGATCACGGATACCGCCTTTCTGGCCCGGCTACTTGCCGCTGAGCAGCAGAAGCAGGGCCAGCCCCACGAAAACAAGGCCCGCCGCGCGGTGTATGAGTATCTGCCCGCCGGGGGATTTGTTGAACCACAGGGCCAGCCTGCCGCCAAGCAGGGCCACGCTGAAAAAAACCACAAGGGTCGCCAGCATGAACAAAAGGCCCAGGCTGAGAACCTGCAGGGCCATGCTGCCCCGTGAGGGGTCGCAGAACTGGGGCAAAAAGGCCAGGAAAAAAAGCGAGACCTTGGGATTGGTCACATTCATGACAATGCCGCGCCGGTACAGGGCCGCATAGCCGGGAAAGGGCGCTCCGCCTCCGCCGGTGAGAGCCAGTGAGGCCCCGGCCCTGAAGGAAAGCCAGGCAAGCCACAGCAGGTAGGCCGCGCCCACGGTTTTGAGCAGCATAAAAGCCGAGGGAGAGTTTTGGAAAATGGCGGCCACGCCCAGCGCCAC
>NZ_JBAIYR010000220.1:0-3791 GCF_036763145.1 Desulfovibrio sp. 1188_IL3213
GAGCCGCCTTCACGAGGCGCATCCATGCCGGGCATGTTCTGTCCGCGGCAGGCTCCGTGGCGCATACCGCGCCGCATGCCGGCACCGTCCTGTTCCATTTTTCGTTCCATACCGTTTCCGCCGCACATGCCGCGTCCGCGCCCGGTGCGCGGGCCGTTGCCTTCAGGGCCTGTATTGTCATTGCAAGGCATATGAACCTCCTTTTGTTCTGATTGCGCCCTGCGCGGGGCGTCTTTATTGTTGACATATGTCATGAATAAAGTATGGGCATTATCTGACATATGTCAATAACATTTTTTTGTATAAAATATATACTGTAAATATAGCGTGTTAAGTAAAGAATGGACGGACGCGCTGCGGCCGCCGCATGAAATGTGGCTTCGGGTCGACACGGTAAACGCCGAAGTAAACTTTGAGAATGTACATGCTCAAAGTTACTCTGCTCTAGAGCAATTTAACTTTTAAATTGCTCGGACGTCTGCGTGAGCAGACGTTCGCTACGGAGGCGTAAGCGCAGTTTATCTGAGCGGTTAAACGCCGACGTGAGCGTGCCTTAAACTTTGAGAATGTACATTCTCAAAGTTACTCTGCTCTAAAGACGAAATATGCTAAAAAAGGGCGGAAACCTTGCGGTTCCGCCCTTGGGAAGTAAAGCCGTTGCCGTTTTGAGCGGCAGGTCCTGCTGCGGTTCGGTCTGTGCCGTGTTGTGGCAGGCGCAGGCGAGGGGTACGGGGGCTGCCTTATTTGGTGTAGAGGATAAGGGCGACCATATCCAGGTCTTCAGTGCCGGTATTGAGGATGCCGTGTACCTCGCCGTCATTACAGACGGTCACGTCCCCGGCTTTGACAAGCACTTCGGTTCCGTTGTCGTTATAGGTTCCCTGCCCTTTGAGCACATGATAGATTTCAAGTTCCCCGTTGTGCTTGTGGCTGCCGATGGCGCAGCCGGGCTTGAGATTCACCAGGTTGAACAGGCGTCCTTTTCCGGCAAGGCCCTCTTCATTGACGATTTTGGTGAACTTGGTGGTTCCGGGGCCACCGAACATTTCCTTTTCAAACCCTTCCAGTGCATCGGCGCGATAGATCATGTGTTCTCCTTGTGCCTTTGTTTGGTTGCGGCCTTTACGCTGCCCCACGCCCCTGCGGATGTGCATCCGCTGTCAGGCACGGGGCATCTGCTTATGCCGTTGCTTCGTCGTCATCCGTCGCTGGCGTTTCTGCCGCGCTTTTTGCCGCATTTTTTCCGCCTGTGCCTTCGGCCCGGCGTCGGGGGCGTCGGCTTGGCTTGCGTGCGGGGCGCTGCTCCGAAGGCGGCGACGCGCTCTTCATGCGGGGCGGCATATCCTTGATATGGATGTCCAACTGCGGGAAAGCCACTTCAATCCGCTGGTTGCGGAATTCCTTTTCTATTTCAAGGCGGATGGCAGAGGCCGTGGAGCCGCCCACGTCATAATCGCGCACCCAGAAAAGCAGACTGAAATCAAGGGTGCTGGCTCCAAACTCCGCAAAGGTCACGGCGGGCGGGGGATATTTGAGCACGTTGCTGTTGGCGTTGGCCGTTGCCAGCAGAATGCGCATGACGGCGGCCGTATCACTGCCGTAGGCCACGCCCACTTTTATTTCCTTGCGCACGGTACGGCTGTTGCGCGTCCAGTTGATAAGGCGGCTTGCCACAAATTCCGAGTTGGGCACGATGATAAGCGCGTTGTCGAATGTTTCCACCATGGTGGCGCGTACGCTGATCTTGCGTACCCGGCCCTGGGTTCCGCCCACTTCCACCACGTCCCCGGCCTGCAGGGTGCGGCTGAAGATAAGGATGAGGCCGGAGAGAAAGTTGTTGACGATGGTCTGCATGCCGAAACCGATACCCACGGAAAGGCCGCCAGCCACCATGGCAAGGTTGCTCAGCTCCATGCCCAGTGCCTTGAGCACGAAAAGGCCGAAAAAGCACCACAGGGCATAGGAAAAGGCCGTCTGTATGGGTGGAATGAGCGTGGCGTCTATTTGCAGACCCTGCTTGGGCAGACGTCCCAGAAAGCGCGAGCCCATGGCAACGGCCGTGCGCGTGATGTAAAAGGCGCTGACGATCATGAGCAGGTGCAGCACGTTGAACTGTGTGGCCCCCACGTTGACGCCGCGCAGAATATAGTATTGCAGCAGGGGCAGGCCGCCGGGCAGGGTTCCCACCCACTGGGTCACGCCCACAAAGGCCACCACCAGCACCACGGGCGCTGCCAGGGCTACGGCCGTGTGGGCCAGAGCCGCCCGCACACCTTCCTTGGGCAGCTTTTCGCTGATCGTGGTGACAAAGCTCATGCCGCCAAGCGAAAGTTGCAGGGCAAGAGAGCAGGAAACAAAGCAGAGATACAGCACCATGCTGTAAAGGTGCAGGCCAAAGACCGTCATGATCAGGCAGACCCACAGCACAACGGGTTCGGTTTCAAGCACCGAGCTTTCCAGATGCAGCGGGCCAAGGTCCTGCGTTTTGCGGCGGCGCTGGCGCATGATGTCCGTGATGAGCAGCGCCATCCAGATGACGAGCACAAGCGGCCGGAGCAGCGGCAGGTACAGAAGCGCATAAGCGCACAGGGTCAGCGGGATGAGATGCCAGAAGGGCGAGCGTTCTATATGCACTTCCGGGTATTTGAGCCGCCTCAGGTCCCAGGCCAGATTGATCTGGGCCACGATGAGGCTCAGGTTGCCCAGGGCCAGGAACAGGCGAAAAAACTCTCCTGTGGCGGAAATGGAACTGCCCAGCAGGGCCAGACCCACGCAAAACCAGGGCAGACTCACATGAAAGATGTGGCGCACTGTCTGCGGAGATGTTTCGTTAAGCCAGCGCCGCGACAGCAGCACCGTGAGAACGCCGGCGAAAAGCAGGCACATGAAAAAGCGCAGTACGGCAGTACCCCAGTTCTCGGGGGTTACGGGAACTTCAACGGGAAGACGCAGCAGCAGCCCCTGGTAGGAATAGGTCATCTGCTTGGGAAAATCGGCCCAGGCCGCCGGGCTGAGCCAGGGAACGGGCTTTTGCAGATAATAGTCCTTCCACAGGCTGGGCAGTTGCGTGCTGATTTCTTCCCGGGTTTTTTCCAGGCGGTTGAGCAGGGCCAGAGAGGGCGCAAGGGCCGTGTCATACTGGGCGAGCACGGCCGTAAGGCGCAGGCGGGTCATGGCCAGGGCCTGGATGTATTCCTGCATTTCGGAGCTGAGGCGCTCGTCATGCAGGTCTTCGGGCAGGCTGTCGGCCAGGTAGCTGATGCGCTCAAGCAGGGCCTGCGCCTCGCTGCGGGCGTCCATCATGGGCGACAGTATCTTGCGCACTTCTGTAATGGTCACGGTAAGGCGGCGGCTGACGGCCTCCATGGCGTTGGGCGCGTTTTTATAGGTATTGCTCAGCACCAGAAGGCGGCGGGCCTCGTCCACAAAGGGCTGTACCTTTTCACTGACGTTGAGGGCGCGGTCGGCAAAACTGTCGCTCATGGCAAGGGCTTTGCCGTTGACATCTTCAAGCATGTTGTGCTGGCTGCTCCAGACCATTTCCCAAGGGTCATGCAGCCCGCCGGTTTTTTCTTCTTCCTGTGACCCCGCGCCGTCTTCTTCCTGGGCGGCCGGGCTTTCCTTTTTGTCGGCGGCGGCCGGGCGGGCGTCTTTTTTGTCCGCCTTGGGCGGCTTGGGCGCGGCATTTTCCTTTTTTTCGGCCTTGGGCTTCGGGCTGGCTTTTTTTTCGGCCTTGGGCTTTGCGGCGTCCTTGTTTTCTCCCGTTTCCGGACGAGGGGCCGGGGTGGCAG
>NZ_JBAIYR010000221.1:0-3766 GCF_036763145.1 Desulfovibrio sp. 1188_IL3213
GGCCCTTCCGACCTTGCCGCCCGCCGCGCAGGCGGCCAAACGCATCCCATAAAATGAAAATGGCAGGCAAGCCGGAGAGCATGTATTCTCCGGTTTGCCTGCCACATGAACAAGCCTGTGCAAAACACACGGTGCGGCCAATTTTCACCGATCCCCTGTCCGGCGGAAACATCGCACTGCGATTACTAATCCGCCTTCACGCGCCCCGTTACTTCTGCCCTGCCAGCTCTACAATGGCTGCCGCAATATTTTTTGTGCGCAGCCCCACCAGTTCGCGCAAGCGCAACTGGCTGCCGTGCTCCACAAAGCTGTCAGGCAGGCCAAGACGTTTGATGCGCTGGCCGCGCAAGAGGCCCTTGTCCGCATAAAATTCCAGCACTGCCGAGGAAAAGCCACCGGCAAGAACGCCTTCTTCCACAAAAAGAATGCGGTCAAAGCGGCGCGCAATGGAGGCAAGCTGCTCTTCGGGCAAAGGCTTGAGCCACACGGGATCAAAAACAAGAGGCCGGAAGCCCAGGGTCTGCTCGGCCTGCGCCGCCGCCTCCAGCGCGGGATGGGCGCGGTTGCCCACGGCGATGATGGCGATATTTTCCCCGTCCTGAAGCAGTTCTCCCCTGCCGGGGGTGAGCAGACGCGGCAGGCCTTCAAAAGGCACACCAAAGCCTGCGCCTCTGGGATACCGCAACGCGCAGGGGCCATCGTGGTTCAGCGAGGTGAGCAGGCAGTGGCGCAGCATATCCTCGTTGCGCGGAGCCAGCAGGCTCATCTGCGGAATATGCCGCAGATAGGCGATGTCAAAGGCTCCGTGATGTGTGGCCCCGTCCTCGCCCACAAGTCCCGCGCGATCAACGCAAAGTGTGACCGGCAGATTCTGGATGCAGACGTCGTGCACCACCTGATCGTAAGAACGCTGCAAAAACGTGGAATAAATGGCGAGCGCCGGTCTGTATCCCTGGCTGGCAAGCCCGGCGGCAAAGGTCACGGCATGCTGCTCGCAAATGCCCACGTCCACAAAGCGATCCGGAAAACGCTGACGGAAGCTGTCCGTACCGGTTCCTTCGGGCATGGCCGCCGTAATCGCGATAATTCTTTCATCCTTTTCAGCAAGTTCCACCAGGGTTTTACTGAAAATTCCGGTAAAGGACGGAACCTTGGCCGTGGAAGGAACCGGCTGCCCGGTTTCGGGCGTGAACAGGCCCACCCCGTGATAAAGGGTGGGGTTTTTTTCTGCCGGAGCGTAGCCTTTACCTTTTTGAGTGCGCACATGCAGCAGCACGGGGCCGTCCTCGACAGCGGCTGCCATTTGCAGATGGCGGCGCAGGCTCGGCAGGTCATGGCCGTCCACAGGGCCGATATAGTTAAAACGGAACGCCTCGAACAGCATGCCCGGCGTAAAGAAGGATTTGAAGCTCCACTCGCCGCGCATGGCGTATACAGCCAGTTTCTGGCCGATACGGGGAATGGAGCGCAGGAAATTGAGCACCTCTTTGCGGGTCTGCCGCACCCAGCGCCGCGAAAGCGTGCGGCTCAGGAAAAGCGAAAGCGCCCCCACATTGGGCGAAATGGACATTTCATTGTCATTGAGCACCACAATAAGCCGCCGCCCCATATGTCCGGCCAGGTTAAGCCCCTCAAAGGCTTCTCCGGCCGTAAGGGAACCGTCACCGATCACGGCTATCACATGGTGCTTGAGCTCGGAAAGGTCGCGGGCCAAAGCCATGCCCAGGGCGGCAGAAATGGATGTGGAGGAATGCCCTACGCCAAAATGGTCATAAGGGCTTTCTGCCATACGCGGAAAGCCGGAAATGCCGCCAAAGGAACGCAGCGTATGAAATTGCCGCGCCCTGCCGGTAAGCAGCTTGTGGGCATAAGCCTGATGGCCCACGTCCCACACCAGCTTGTCTTCTTCGATATTGAAGGTGGAAAGAAGCGCCAGCGTCAGTTCCACCACGCCCAGCGACGGCGCAAGATGGCCGCCGTTGCGCGAAACCACGTCAATAATGCGCTGCCGCACCTCGCCCGCCAACTGCGCAAGCACGGCATCATCCATGCCCACAAGCTGTGAGGGGCGCTCAATGCCGTCAAGAAGGCCGGCCGGCTGGCTTGCATTCCGCACGCCAGCTTCCGGTATGCCCGAGGTCTGGACCGTTCCGGCCCCCGCTGAAACGTCCTGTGCCGTCATAATATGCGTGTCAGGCATGTCAGGCCGCCCTGGTGACCGTATAGTCGGCCAATGCCCGTAAAAATGCAGCCTCATCCCCACTGAAGCCCGCAAGCGCGGCTTTGGCCTTTTCGGCCTGTTCCCGCGCCAGAACACGACTCTGGTCGAGGCCCAGCAACGCGGGATAGGTCTTCTTGCCCTGGGCCTCATCACTGCCCACAGGCTTGCCAAGGGTGGCGGTATCAGCCACCACGTCAAGGATGTCGTCGGCAATCTGAAAGGCCACGCCAAGGGCTGCGCCATAAGAACCGATGGCAGCCAGATCTTCGTCCAAAGCCCCGGCCAGCATGGCCCCGCACACACAGGAAGCCCGCAGGAGCGCACCTGTTTTCATGGCGTGAACGCCACGCAATTCCTCAATGGATACCGCGTCGTTGCCGGTAAATATCATATCCCATTCCTGTCCGCCCACCATACCGGACGAACCGGCGGCCAAGGCCAGTTCGCTGATGGCACGCAACACGCGCGGCGGGGCCAGGGGGCTGCGGCACATCATCAAAAAGGCGTCGGTCAGCAGGCCGTCGCCCGCGAGGATGGCGGTGGCCTCGTCAAAAGCCTTGTGGTTTGAGGGCTTGCCGCGCCGCAGATCGTCATCATCCATAGCCGGAAGATCGTCATGCACCAGCGAATAGGTATGAATCATCTCGATAGCCGAGGCAAAAGGCAGAGCATCGCCCAGCGGCAGACCGCACATGGCGGCGGTGCTCAGGCAGAGCACGGGGCGCAGGCGTTTGCCGCCAGCCTGAAGACTGTAGAGCATGGAATCCTTGAGACGCTGCGGCACAGCGCGGCCATCAAGACACACGGCAAGATTTTCTTCCACCATTTGCCCGCGTTGGCGCAAAAGTTCCTTCATCCGGGATACTGGCATCATCACCTGTCAAGCCTCCTACGCTTCCTCGGCTTCTTCAGCTTCATCATCAGGATGCTCCCCGGCCGACCCGCCCTGGGAATTCATGGGGCTTGCCCGATCATCCTGCCATATCTCCAGTTCATGACGCGCCTTGTCAAGCTGCTGACGGCAATAGCGCGCACACGTGGCGCCTTCCTTATACAGGGTCATGCCCTTTTCAAGCGGCAGATCGCCGGATTCCAGCGCGCCGACGATTTCCTGGAGCCGGGCCAGTTTTTTTTCAAAAAGATTGTCGTTTTTGGCGCTCATGCGGTCTACTTTCCTGTTTTGGCGTCTTGCGCAGCCTTGCCCGGAACAGCCGGGGGCGCTGCTTCACCGGCGGGGTCTGCGGTCAGAAAAGGCTGAGGGTCAACAGAAACACCCTGCACCAGCAAAGAAAGGTGCAAATGCGGCCCGGTAACGCGGCCAGTGGCCCCTACCAGACCGATGACCTCGCCCTTGCGCACGGGCTGGCCCTGCGTGACCATAATTTTTGACATATGCAGATAGGCAGTGAAAACCCCTTCGCCGTGATTGATGTACACCACATTGCCCGAGAAGTACAAATCCCCGGTCAGGGCTACCCTGCCGTCGGCGCAGGCAACTATGGGCGCGCCTTCGGCGCCCCGCAGGTCAAGCCCCCTGTGCAGACC
>NZ_JBAIYR010000222.1:0-3754 GCF_036763145.1 Desulfovibrio sp. 1188_IL3213
ATTTCATAAGGCAGGGTTCCGTCCACAAGAGCCACCTGAACGCGGTTCTTGCGGGCGCGCTCGGTTGCCTTGCGCAGGGCTTCGGGCACTTCCTGGGCCTTGCCCAGGCCAAAGCCCACGCCGCCCTTTCCGTCACCCACCACCACAAGAGCGCTGAAGCTGAACCGGCGACCGCCCTTGACCACCTTAGCCACGCGGTTGAGGGAAACGATCTTTTCGATTTCGCCCAACTCGTTCTGCTGTGTTTCGGTATTTTCCTGACGCATATTAGAACTCCAGGCCGCCTTCGCGGGCGCCATCGGCTACGGCTTTGACGCGACCGTGATAAAGATACCCGTTGCGATCGAATACCACCTTGTCGATATTCTTTTCCTTGGCCATGCGGGCAATTTCCATGCCCACCTTTTCAGCGCCGCCCTTGTTGCAGTGCAGCCCTGATTCGTTCTTGCCAAGCGCAAGGGTGGAGGTGGCAACCAGAGTGGCGCCGTCCAGATCGTTCACGATCTGGGCGTAGACAT
The DNA here is from genome assembly GCF_036763145.1 of Desulfovibrio sp. 1188_IL3213. Lineage (NCBI taxonomy): Bacteria > Pseudomonadati > Thermodesulfobacteriota > Desulfovibrionia > Desulfovibrionales > Desulfovibrionaceae > Desulfovibrio > Desulfovibrio sp. 1188_IL3213. The sequence continues at coordinate 519 of NZ_JBAIYR010000222.1, forward strand.
GCAGGTTGGACCTGTAAACGACCAGACGCGGGCGCTCGGCAGTGCCGCTGACCTTTTTGCTGATGCGAATCTTGCGGCGCTGCCGCGATTCATTCTTGCTGTACTTCATGACGCGCCCCCTACTTCTTGCCGCCGGATTTGCCGACCTTGCGGCGAATCGTTTCGGTAGCGTACTTGATACCCTTGCCCTTATAGGGTTCGGGCTTGCGGATGCGACGAATCCTGGCGGCCATTTCGCCCACCAGTTCCTTGTCAATACCGCTGATGGTCAGCACCTGGCCTTCCACCGTGGCCTTGAGACCTTCGGGCAGTTCCACCAGCACCGGATGGGAATAGCCCACCTGAAGCTCGATGATATTGCCTTTCACCGCCACGCGGTAACCAACGCCGATGACTTCCAGGGCCTTGGAAAAGCCCTTGGTGACGCCGTCGATGCAGTTGGAAAGCAGCGAGCGGCGCAGGCCGTGCTGGGCGCGGGTAACGCGGTCGTCTTCGATGCGGGTCAGCACAACATGGCCGTCGGCCTGTTCGTACTGGAGCAGGGAGCAGACAGGCGTGCTCAGCGAGCCTTTGGGGCCTTTCACTTCCACAACATCCGTTCCGATCTTGACTTCAACGCCATTGGGAACGGGAATGGGCAGTTTACCTATTCTGGACATGCTCGCACCGCCTACCAGATTTCACACAGAAGTTCGCCGCCCACCTTCTTTTCATGGGCGGTCATGCCGTCCAGCACGCCGCTGGACGTGGACAAAATGCATATGCCGAGGCCGTTCTGCACCCTGGGAATCTTGTGGGCGCCCACGTACACGCGACGGCCGGGCGTGCTGATGCGCTTGAGGCCGCTGATGACGGGCTTGCCCTTCAGATACTTGAGGGTAATGGTAATGTTGCTGTCGGCCACGGCCACGTCTTCGACGTAACCTTCCTGCTTGAGGATGGCGGCTAACGATTCCTTCATCTTCGAGCGCGGCACATTTACTTCCTTATGCAGGGCCAAATGTGCGTTGCGGATGCGGGTCAGCATATCCGCAATGGGATCTGTCAACATCGAGAAGCTCCTGAGAGTTTGGGTGCGGGGTTAACGGCCCAATGCCGCCACTTCCCGCGGCGCGCCAAAAACGCGCCATCCGGGCGCTTTCGCGCCCGGAAATTTACCAGCTCGACTTGCGCACGCCGGGCAGCTCGCCACGAAGGGCCATATTGCGGAAGCAGATACGGCAGAGGCCGAACTGACGCAGAAAAGCCCGGGGCCGGCCGCAGAGCGGGCAGCGATTGTAAGCGCGAGCGCTGAACTTGGGCTTGCGCTTGGCCTTTACTTCCAAAGAAGTACGGGACATAGCTTAACTCCTACTTGCGGAACGGCATGCCCAGCTGGTCAAGAAGGAACTTGCCTTCCTTGTCCGTGGCCGCCGTGGTGACAATGGTGATGTTCATGCCCTTGGGGTTTTCCACACGATCCGCCTCAAGTTCGGGGAAGATGGTGTGTTCCTTGATGCCCAGGGTGAAATTGCCGCGCCCATCGAAACCGCGGTCAGGAATACCGCGGAAGTCACGTACCCGGGGCAGGGCGAAGTTCATGAGCTTGTCAAGAAAATCCCACATGCGGTCCTTGCGCAGGGTGACGCGAGCGCCGATAGGCATGCCTTCGCGCAGCTTGAAAGCAGCGATGGATTTTTTGGCGCGTGTCACCACGGCCTTCTGACCGGCAATGGCCGAAAGTTCAGCCACGGCTTCTTCCATCAGCTTATTGTTCTGGCTGGCGGCGCCAAGGCCGATGTTCAGAGAGATCTTTTCAATCCCGGGCAGTTGCATAGACGAGGAGTAACTGAACTCCTTGTGCATTACCGGAACCACCTTCTCTCTATATATCTTTTCAAGGCGTGTCATCGTATCACCTTATTCCATGACTTCATTGCACTTTTTGCAGAAGCGCACTTTCTTTTCCTTGCCCTCGGACTCAATGGTCTTGTAGCCCACGCGGGTGGCCTTGCCACAAGCGGAGCAGACAACCATGACGTTGGACACGTGGATCGGCATTTCCTTTTCCACGATACCGCCGGGCTGCTGGGCATAGGGGTTGGGGCGCATGTGGCGCTTGACCATATTGGTCTTTTCCACCAGCACGCGATCCTTCTTGCGCAGGATCTTGAGCACCTTGCCGATTTTGCCCGCGTCTTTGCCGGCGATTACCATCACCTTGTCGTCCTTGCGGATACGATACATTTTCATGACGGTCTCCTACAGCACTTCCGGGGCCAGCGAAATAATTTTCATAAAGTTCATGGCGCGCAGCTCACGGGCCACGGGCCCGAAGATGCGGGTGCCGAGGGGTTCGCCCTGACTGGAGAGCAGCACCGCGGCGTTGCCGTCGAACTTGATGTAGCTGCCGTCCATGCGACGCACTTCTTTGGCGGTGCGCACGATAACAGCTTTCATAACGTCGCCCTTTTTCACTTTGCTATGTGGCATGGCTTCCTTTACAGAAACCACCACGATGTCGCCGACAGAGGCGTAACGGCGGTGTGAACCGCCCAGCACCTTGATGCAGGCAACCTTTTTGGCGCCGGAATTGTCGGCGACCTGAAGCGTGGATTCTACCTGAATCATGGCACTACCCTATACGGCTTTTTCAATGATGGAGACCAGATGCCAGCGCTTGTTGCGCGAAAGCGGACGGAACTCCACAATTTTGACCTTATCGCCCATACCGCATTCGTTCATGGGATCATGAGCCGTGAACTTCTTGCGGCGCCTCACATACTTTTTGAGCAGAGGGTGCTTGACCAGGGTCTCAACGCGCACGACAATGGTCTTGTCGTTCTTGTCGCTCACCACAATGCCGGTCAGCGTTCTGCCCTTACGATCTTCCAGAGCTTGCATTTTAGGCCCTCTGCTCCTTTTCGTTCAGTACAGTCTCGATGCGCGCCACCTGCTTCCGCATGGCTTTCAGCTCGGAAGTCTTTTCAAGCTGCGCAGCGGCATGCCTGAAACGGGCGGTCATCAGTTCCTGGCGCTGTTCGGCCAGCTTGCCGCGCAGTTCTTCAACGCTCATGGAGCGAAGGTCGGCGGCGGCGGGCCGGGCGCTTTTGTCGGTTTTTTTCTTGGCGGCCATTTAGATGCCCTCCCTCACCACGATGACGGTCTTCACGGGCAGCTTGTGTGCGGCGCGGGTGAGCGCTTCGCGTGCAAGGTCAAGGCTGACGCCCTTGATTTCATACAGCACGCGACCGGGT
>NZ_JBAIYR010000223.1:0-3750 GCF_036763145.1 Desulfovibrio sp. 1188_IL3213
TGGCGCGCATGGCAGCTTCACGGCCGGAACCGGGACCCTGCACATAGATGCCGACAGTGCGCATGCCGTTATCCTGCGCCTTGCGGGCGGCTGTTTCGGCAGCCACCTGAGCGGCGAAAGGCGTAGACTTGCGCGAGCCCTTAAAGCCGCTCTGGCCTGCAGAGGCCCAGGAAACAGCGTTTCCGCGCGTATCCGTAAAAGTAATAATGGTATTATTAAACGAAGCCTGGATGTGGGCAATGCCCACCGGCACGCTTTTCTTTTCCTTTTTCTTGACCACTTTTTTGGGTCTGGCCATATCTATCCCTCTGGATGGAGCTTGTCAGATTTATGCTCCGCGCGCGGCGGAAATCCGTTCGTCCTCACGGCAGCACGAATGCTGCGTCCGCTTTACAAACTGCGACAAGCGCAGCCGCACGCCCTACTTCTTTTTGCCCACGGCTCCGCGACGGGGACCCTTGCGGGTACGCGCGTTGGTATGGGTGCGCTGACCATGCACAGGCAGGCCGCGACGGTGACGAAGGCCACGGTAGCAGCCAATGTCCATAAGGCGCTTAATATTGCTGGACACTTCGCGGCGAAGATCGCCTTCCACCTTGTAGTGCTGCTCGAGTTCCTTACGGATCTCGTTCACTTCGTCAGCAGAGAGGTCGTCGATACTACGCTCCCAGTTGACGCCGGTGGTGTCCAGAATTTTCATGGCCGTGGTACGGCCAATGCCATAGATATAGGTGAGCGCAATGTCCACCCGTTTGCCGCGAGGCAAATCAACACCTGCTATTCTCGCCACAATATGTCTCCTGCCCTAGCCCTGGCGCTGCTTGTGCCGGGGGTTTTCGCAGATAACTCGAAGCACTCCCTTGCGCCGGATAACCTTACACTTGGGGCATATTTTCTTGACGGAAGGTCTTACTTTCATTCCATTTCTCCAATAAGAGCCTTAGCTTTGACAGATAAAGTCTCCGGCAAACCGGCACAGGCCGCACAGACGGCTGACCGACGTCCTCCAAACAAAAGGACGTGAACGGAAATCTTTATCCGGCTTTACCTGTTCTGTCAACCTTCGATGGTGTGCCGGTTGAGTCCACGGTCCGAGATGCTGAGGATTTGCGGCCCGGACGGCGTAATGGCAACACTGTGCTCGAAGTGCGCGGCCCAAAGGCCGTCGCGCGTCACCGCAGTCCACTGGTCGTCAAGTATGTCGACCTCGTAGGTTCCCATGGTGACCATGGGTTCGATGGCGATCACCATGCCGTTTTGCAGGGTCAACCCGCGCATGCCGGGCCGGAAGTTGGGCACCTCGGGCTTTTCGTGCATCTTGGCGCCCACGCCGTGTCCCACAAAACGTCGCACCACGTTGAAACCTGCGGCTTCCACATAATCCTGCACGGCGGCCCCGATGTTATAGACATCGTTGCCCGCCCGCGCCTGCTCGATGCCGACGTAGAGGCTTTCCTCGGTAATCCGCATGAGTTTTCGGGCCTCGTCGCTCACCTTGCCCACTGGGAAGGTGCGCGCCGCGTCACCCACAAAGCCTTCAAAGACCACGCCCATATCCACACTGACGATATCTCCTTCCTCAAGCAGCCGCCCGGAAGGAAAACCATGCACCACCTGCTCGTTGACCGAGCAGCACAGGGCATATGGATAGCCGCAGTAGCCCAGAAAGGCCGGTTTGACCTTGTAATCGGCGCACATGTCGCGCGCCAGCTCTTCAAGGCGCATGGTGGGAAGGCCGGGAGCCACCATGTCACCCACGGCATCAAGAACGTTGGCGACCATGCGGTTTGCTTCGCGCAGGCAGCCTATTTCACGCTCGTTCTTGATGTACGCGCCGTGATATTTCTTCATACTCCATCACCCGTTGGTTACAGCCGGCCGCTTTTGCGCGCCTTGGCCATCAGGCCCTGATACTGGCTGGAAATCATATGAGATTCCACCTGATTCATAAAGTCCATAGCCACGCCCACAAGAATCAGCAGGCTCGTGCCGCCAAAGAAGAACGGCACGTTAAAGTTGCTGATAAGCAACATGGGCAGAAGGCATACGATGGAAATGTAGGTGGCCCCCGAGAGGGTCAGCCGTGTCAGTACAGTATCAATATATTCCTGCGTCTTTTCGCCAGGACGAATGCCGGGAATGAAGCCGCCGTTCTTCTTGAGGTTTTCAGCCATATCCTTGGGATCAAAAATAATGGCGGTATAGAAATAGCAGAAGAAGAACATAAGGCCCACGTAGAGCACGTTGTAAGCCACGCCCTGGGGCGAAAACAGCTCCGCAGCGTGCTTTACATATTCATTGCTGGAAAACTGACCGATGGTGGCCGGAAAAAGCAGCAACGAAGAGGCGAAAATGGGCGGAATAACGCCGGCTGTATTGAGGCGCAGCGGCAGATGCGAGTTCTGCCCGCCGTACATCTTGCGGCCCACCTGCCGCTTGGCATAACTTATAGGTATACGCCGTTGCGACCGTTCCACAAAAACAATGGCTATGAGCACCGCAGCCATAAAGACCACGATGACCAAGGCCATGAAGATGCTCATGTCCCCGGCCTGAATCAGCGCCACGGACTGGATGATCCCACGGGGGATGCCCACCACAATGCCGCAGAAAATGATCAGTGATATGCCGTTGCCGATGCCCCGTTCCGTAATCTGTTCGCCAAGCCACATGACCAGCACCGAACCGGCGGTGAACGTGGTCATGGTCACCAGGCGGAACTGCCAGCCGGGATTAAGCACCACGGACGCGCCCGCAGGGCTTGTCATGGTCTCAAGGCCCACGGCTATGCCCAGACCCTGCACCAGAGTGATAAGCACGGTAAGGTAGCGGGTGTACTGGGTGAGCTTGCGACGCCCGGCCTGCCCTTCTTCCTTTGCCATGCGCTTCACGTCCGGGCTGATGACCTGGAGCAGTTGCATGATGATGCTGGCCGAGATGTACGGCATGACGCCCAGGGCAAAGACGGAAACGTTGGACAGACCGCCGCCGGAGAACATGTCAAAAAGGCTGAACAGCGTTCCCTGCATGCTTTGGAAAAAAGACGCGAGGGCGGAGGCGTCCACACCCGGAATGGGCACATGCACACCGATACGGTAGCAGCACAAAATCAGGAAGGTCCAGCCAAGTCGCTTGAACAGCGAAGGCTGACCCGCCACAGTGTTTGCCGTTCCTACTGCCATGTAAGACTCTTTGCGTTTATGCGCCTGAGGCGCAGTATATGCACAGCCTCATCCCCTTCGCGCACGAAGTCGATGAGGCCAATGCCTGGCATTGACAGGGCCATGCCCTGAAGGCCGCCGAAATCAAAATGCAAAATTCCTTGCAGGGGCCTTCACCTTTTCCGCCCGGCAGGCCGGAAGCGGAACAAACCGGCTGGTCGTTAAACCAGCCGGTTTGGCGTCAACTGTTAAGCCGCGGGAACAGCTTCAAGCTCGCTCACTTCGCCGCCTGCGCCACGGATTTTTTCCGCAGCAGACTGGCTGAACTTGTGAGCTTCGACCTTGAGAGCGCTTTTGACTTCGCCGCGCGAAAGGATTTTCACGGGCGCACCCATGCGGGCCAGGCCGCGGGCGTAGATGTCGTCCAGCGTAATGGAATCCTTGCCTTCAAAAGCTTCAACCAGACGGTCAAGATTGATCACGTCGTAGGTTACCTTGAAGGGGGCGTTCTTGAAGCCGTGCTTGGGCAAACGGCGCTGCAGGGGCATCTGGCCGCCTTCAAAGCCGGGGGCCACGCCGCCGCCGGCAC
>NZ_JBAIYR010000224.1:0-3723 GCF_036763145.1 Desulfovibrio sp. 1188_IL3213
CCGCGCTTTCGGCAAGGGGCGCAATGCCCGGCACGGGGTAGGTACACAGGCCATCGCGGCAGGTGATGCGGCTCAGCAGCTGGGTGGCCTGACGCAGCCCCTCGTTGATGGTTTCGGCCACAAAGCCATTGCTCAGATAGTCCAGTATGCCGGTGCGCTGGAGTATCCTGTTCACGGAACGGCTGCCCACAACCAGAATGACGGGAATGCTGCGGGCATAGCAACGCTCCACAAATTGCGAGAGGGCGTATGCGCCCGAGGCGTCCAGCCAGAAAACACGGGTCAGGTGCAGAACCACAAGGCGTGTGGGCTCTTCGTCCTCTTCATAAAGCTGGCGCTCAAGCTCGTGGATGGCCCCGAAAAAGAGTGTTCCCTCAACGACATAAACGGCGATGCCGTTGGGCATGTTCTCCGGGGCCTCGCGCAGCAGGGGGTCATTGGGCCGCAGGCGGCGCACGCGGGGGTGTGCTGTTTTATAGATAAAAAGCACCAGCGACAGCAGTACGCCGATGAAGATGGCTTTTTCAAGGTCAAAGATAAGTGTGGAGGCAAAGGTAAGGGACAGCACGATCCTGTCGATGCGCGTGGCGACCAGGCACAGGCGTATGGCCTCGATATCTATCATCTGCACGGCAATGATAAGCAGAATGCCGCCCAGCGCGGGCAAGGGCAGCCATGCAATGAACGGGGCCAGCGCAAAAAGCATGGGCAGGGCCAGCAGACCGGAAAATACCGTACCCATGCGGGTGCGCCCGCCGGATGTGACCATAAGGGCGCTGCGGGTAAAGGAACCGCAGCCCGGTATGCCGGAAGTGATGCCTGCCGCCATATTGCCCAATCCCTGCCCGATAAGCTCCTGGCTGCCGTCGAAGCTGTCGTTTCTGACGCTGGCAAGCTGCTTGCCGATTGCCAGTGACTCCACCGTACCCAGCAGGGCCAGGGCCAACGCGGGCATGAAAAGGTCGCGCACGGCCGCAAGGTCAAAAGCCGGCGGCATGGACAGCGGCGGAATGACGCTTGGTATGGCCCCTACCAGCGGCACGCCGTGCTTGTCTGCCTCAAGATACCACGAGGCTGCGGTGACCAGGGCCAGAGCCGCCAGCGATGCCGGAAAGCGGTGCGAAATGCGCTTGAGGCTCAGGGCCAGCGCAATGGTCAGGGCTGCCAGGCCCACGCACCATTCGTTCAGTTGGGGCAGGCCGTGCAGCACGTCAAACATCTGGTGAAAAAAGCCCGCTTTTTTGGGGCCGGGAATGCCGAAAACCGTCTTGAGCTGGCCCATGCCGATGAGCAGGGCTGCGCCCGTAGTAAAGGCCACCATAACTGAATGGGATATGAAATTGGCAAGGTCGCCCAGTCTGGCAAGGCCCATGCCCACCTGTATCAGGCCGCAAAAAAGCGCCAGCCCGAAAATATACGTCATGCGTATTTCTTCGGGCATGTTGATGATGAGCGTGCCGCCCACGCTGATGGTCGCCATGGTGGAAAACAGCACCATGGAGATGGCGTTGGTCGGCCCGGCGGCCATGAAGCGCGAAGATCCCCACAGCGCGGCCATGACCACGGGCAGCATGCAGGCGTAGATGCCGTACTGCGGGTGAACCCCGGCAATGATGGCGTACGCCATAGCCTGCGGGACAGCCATGGGCGTGACGGTGAGGGCTGCCGTCAGGTCAGCCTTGAAGTCACGGGGCGAATAGGTTTTGAGCGTGGACAGAAAGGGAAAGATGGCCGACAGGCGCATGCTAGTCCTCCCTTGGCGCGTCGTCTTCCAGCCGCAGGACATCATGTCCCAGCGCGTAATGCATGAGGCGCGGACGCTCCACGGATTTTTTGAGGGAACTGATGATACGGGTCATGCGGCGCGTGCCTTCAAGCACTCCGCCCAGATGCCCCGCAAGCTCGGTAAGATCGGCCCGCGCCAGGGCGCTTTCCAGCTCTTCGGCCAGGATGCGCCCCCGGGTGTTTTCGGGAAATTCCGCCATGAGCTCACGGGCAAGGCGCAGGGCGCGGGTCTGGGTGGCGTCGATATCTTCCACAAGCTCACCGCAGTATTCGGCCTGGTTGCGCATGACGTTGATGGCATTGTTGCCGTAGTGGGCCATGGCCCCTGCGGCTTTTTCCAGCGCGTCGCGGGCCACGGCTATGCGGCGGCCCACGGTGAGCGAAACAAGGCGGGCGCATTTGCCGAGGAAGCGCTCGTCATAATTTTCAAAGCCGTATTCGCGCTTGGTGTACAGCATGACAAGACCAAAGGGCGGGCGGTCGTTGCGCTCACGCAGCACAAAAGCCAGACGTGAGCGGTAGCCTTCCTTGTAAACCATGCAGTCAAAGGAGTCGCCGCCTTTTTCGATGGCCTGAAGATTGTTGGAAACCACATAGCGCGTGTGCCCCTGAAGGATGGCGTTCATGACGGGGTGTTCCCGCAGGCCTTCTTCCAGCATGGGGGCCACAATGGGTATGGCCTTGCCGTTCACATGCCCGGCCGAGCGCACCACCCACTCGCCCTGCTTGTTGCGCAGGCGGCAGACGTAAAGTTCGGCGTGCAGGGCGTGCACAAGAATTTCCGCGCTCTGGCGCAGCACCTCGCCCGGAGGAGCCATGCGGTCGGCAATAGCCAGCAGGTCGCTTGAAACGCGCAGCAGCATTTCCGTATCGCTCTGCATGGACGCAACAGAAGCCAGCAGGTGCAGCAAACAGCGCCAGCTGCGCAGGGGAACCCCGCGCACCGACGGGCGATAGCCCTGGTTGAGCGTTCTTTTGGCAGCGGGCAAAAGCCCCAGAACGGCCACGCGCATTTCCGGCGGGGCGTACTTTAAAAGGCGGATGATCTCCTCACGGACATATTCTTTCGTGTGCTGTGGCACCGTGTGCTCCATTGCATGGAAATGCAGAAGGCTGCGGCCTTGTCAAGCCGCAGCCGCCTGAAAGCTTCTGGCAGGGCTGTCTGTGTTCTGTAAGGCGCAGAGCCGCGCCGGTCGAGTAAAAACAGGACTTGCCGCAGAACAGGCAGCATAGTCCTGAACGGGCGGCAGGTCAACGGCATTCATTATTTTGACCCGCTCGCGTGACAGGGGCGGACGTTATCGATAATATTCTGTAACTATATACTATTTTTCAGATGGCAGCAAACTTGCATCAAGCTTTTTACGTTCCGGGCGTGCCTTGTGCGCGGTCTGTCAAAGGAGCGGGAGCGTCCGTTCTGTCTGTTGCGTTGCAACGCAGCCCGCTCCGGCCGTGTGGCGGCGTTCCGCCGGAGCATTTTAACTTTGGAAAAGTGTAAATGTTCTAACGCTGCACGAAAGTGCAGCGCGCCACAATGTGGCGTGGATTCAGCCGAAAATCGTATTTTTCGGCTGAATGAAAACTTTGAAATGTGAAGTATTTCAAAGTTAATCTGCTCTAGAGCAATTTAACTTTGAAATTGCTCTAGCGGCTGCATGAGCAGACGCCCGCCGCGAAGGCGTAAGCGCAGTTTGTCTGCGCGGTTAAACGCCGTAGCGAGCGTGCCTTAAACTTTTAGAATGTATATTCTCAAAGTTAATCTGCTCTAAAAGTACGGCCCTGCCGTCTGAGTTGAGGATTTTTCATGAAGCGCCATAAAACCTTTGCCATCCTCGTCGGTTGCCTCGGCGGCACGGTCCTGCTGCTGGGCTTGCTGGCGGGCTTTGTGCCGCAGCGCGAGGGCTATGAGGTGCGGCGTCGTGCAAGCCCTGTCGTGGT
>NZ_JBAIYR010000225.1:0-3686 GCF_036763145.1 Desulfovibrio sp. 1188_IL3213
GCGCAGCCCGTGAGCCTGGCCCACCATCTGCTGGCCTATGCCTGGATGTTCCGGCGAGACGCCATGCGCCTTGAAGACTGCCTTGACCGGGTGCGCGTCTCTCCCCTGGGCGCAGCCGCTCTGGCAGGCACAACGTATCCGCTTGACCCGCAAAGCGTGGCTGAGGACGTGGGCTTTACCGGGGTTTACAACAACTCGATGGATGCCGTGTCCGACAGGGATTTTGTTCTTGAAGCCCTGTTTGGCGGCTCCACCATCATGATGCACCTCTCTCGCCTGTGCGAAGAGATCATTCTGTGGGCCAATCCCGCTTTCGGCTTTGTCCGCCTGCCGGACAGCTACGCCACAGGCTCCTCCATCATGCCGCAAAAGAAAAATCCCGATGTGGCGGAGCTTATGCGCGGTAAGACCGGGCGCGTCTACGGCTCGCTCATGGGCATGCTTACAACCATGAAAGCCCTGCCCCTGGCCTACAATCGCGACATGCAGGAAGACAAGGAAGGTTTTCTTGACGCCGACAGGACAGTGGAAACATCTTTGCGGCTCATGGCCGGCATGATGGAAGAAATTTCCTTTCGCACGGAGCGCATGCGCGAAGCCTGCAAGGCCGGTTTCCTCAACGCCACGGAGCTGGCCGACTATCTTGTGGGCAAGGGGCTTCCCTTCCGCGAGGCGCACCATGTTACCGGTCAATGTGTGGCTGCGGCGGAAAAGCAGGGCAAAGGGCTTGAAGACCTTACCCTGCCCGAAATGCAGGCCCTTGAGCCACGCATTGATGAAGACGTGTACGCAGTGCTGGACTATACGGCCGCTGTACAGCGGCGTGAAACCTTCGGCGGAACCGGGCCGCAATCCGTGGCCGCGCAAGTGGCCCAGCTCAGAACATGGCTTGCCGGTATGGACGGCATGGCCCAGTAGCAGGAAACCCCTCGCATGTCCGCACCAACCGCACCAGAGTCCGACAGCGCGCCTGACGGCCAGTGGCCCCAATGGATGGAAGACACGCGCCTGGACGACACCCTGGCCGCCGACGCCTATGAAGCAACGCCGCCCACATGGCGGGCCGCCATAAAAACAGGGCTGGCTCTCGCGCACATGCATTTCGGCTCCAGTGCCGGGCATGGGCGCGAAACCCAAAGCAACGACCGGCTCGGCTTCTGGCGCGAACATGAAAATCAGGCAGCGGCCTGGACAATCATTGCCTTTCCGCCGTCCTATGCGGCGGCGGCACGTCTGGCAGCGGCCTGCATTGCCCCCATCCTGGCCGACGTTCCCCTTGTGGGCGCTGTCTGTGTAGGCGGAACACCCCACGCCTCCGCCCTTGTGAGCCTGGAATTGAGCGGTGTGGAAGACGTTTTTGCGCTGGATACCCCGGACCTGCACGCGCTGCTGGAACAATGCGGCCACGGCCACGGGCGCCTCCTGCTGCTGCATGCGGGGGAACTGAATCTGACTGCCGCTTTTGCACAGACTCTCGGCCTGCCCTGCTGGCAGGAAGACCGACCGCCAACGCTGGTACTGCCCCCGGCCCATGCAGAAAGCAGCTCCGGCGCGTGCGCCGAAAGTCCCGAATTTGACATGGAAGCTCTGGCCTTTGCGCAGGCCGGAGCAAACTTTGTGCAGTATGCCGCCCCAACGCACGCATCTTTTTCCGAAAACGCGATGCAAGACGTTCCGGCGCAAGGCACATGCACGGCCCGTGCCGCCGCGCAAAACGTTTTTCTGCCGAAAATCCTGGCAGCGGCCCCCCATCTGCCGCACCCTGCCGGAGCAAACGTCGCAAAACCCCATGCGCGATATGTTCTTTCCGGCCATGCCAGACATTCCGCCCGTTGCCGGGAGAAACACGCGCACGCAAGCGCCCCTCTGCTTACCCTGACGCCGGGCTGCGAGGGCTTCTGGCTGCACCCCGGTCTTACACCGGACTTTTTTCGCGTACACAGCCTGGCCTTCGGCCTGTTATAACCAGCCAGCCCAGGAGCCGCCATGTCGAGCCAATCCAGCATTGACCGCATCCGCAACATCGGCATCATAGCCCATATCGACGCAGGCAAGACCACCCTGTCCGAGCGCATGCTGTTTTACAGCCGCAAAATCCACCGTATGGGCGAAGTGCACGACGGCGCAGCCACTATGGACTTCATGCCCGAAGAGCAGGAACGCGGCATTACCATCATGTCCGCCTGCACCACATGCCAGTGGAACGGCCATACCATAAATCTCATTGATACCCCCGGGCACGTGGATTTCACCATTGAGGTGGAACGCTCCCTGCGCGTGCTGGACGGGGCCGTCGGCGTTTTTTGCGCTGTGGGCGGCGTGGAGCCGCAATCAGAAACCGTCTGGCGGCAGTCTGAGGACTTCGGCGTCCCCAAGATAGCCTTTATAAATAAAATGGACAGGATGGGAGCTGACTTCGAGGCGGTTTTAGCCGCCATGCGCCAAAGGCTCGCCGCCAATGCGGTCGCGGTTGCCATCCCCCTTGGTCAGGGCGAAGATTTTCGCGCAGTTCTTGACCTTGTGCATGAAGAATGCCTGACTTTTGACGAGAATGATCAGGGGCAAACCGTGCGACACGCCCCCTTCTCGCCTGAACAGGCTGCGCTGGCCGCTCCGTGGCGAGAGCAGATGCTGGAAAAACTGGCCGAGGCTGATGAGGAATTTCTGGTTCCCTACCTTGAAAACACGCATGACGCCAATGCCGTTCTCGCCGCCATGCGCCGGGCCGTCCTGGCCCGTAGCATAACCCCGGTCTTCTGTGGTTCTGCCCTGCGCAACGCCGGTATACAGCCTGTGCTGGATGCCGTGTGCCGCTGGCTGCCTTCTCCGCTGGATGTTCCCCCGCCTGTGGGGCTGGACGCTCAGGGACATGAGGTCACGGTGCTGCCCGATGCCGGCGCTCCGGCGGTGGCGCTTGTGTTCAAAGTTCTGCTTGAGGAAAACAGAAAACACTGTTTTCTCCGCATGTACGCGGGGCGCATTCATGAAGGCGACAACCTGCGCAACACGACACAGGGCAAAGATGACCGCCTGAACCGTCTTTACAGGCCCCACGCCGACCGCCGGGAACAGCTTGAGATGGCCTCTGCCGGAGAAATTGTCGTGGCCGTAGGCCTGCGCTCGGCCCATACCGGCGAAACTCTCACCTCGCGTGACAGGCAGCTTTCGCTTGAAAGCATTGAGGCCAACGCCCCGGTGATCACCCTCGCCCTTGAGCCGCGCAATGCCGATGAAGGCAAAATTCTGGACGAAGCCCTGACCCGCTACGCCGAAGAAGATCCCACCCTCAAGATGCAGATGGATGACGATACGGGCATGCGCATGGTTTCCGGCATGGGCGAACTGCACCTGGATGTGCTGCTGGAACGCATGCGGCGCGAATACGGCATCAGCCCACGTTCGGGCAACCCGCAGGTCGTCCTGCGCGAAACCGTGCGCAAGGAAGCCGCCGCCACCGTGACTTTTGACCGAGAACTGGGCAAAGAGCACCATCAGGGTACGGTAAGACTGCGCGTGGCCCCCCGGCCGCGTGGCAGCGGCAATCTCGTGGAAGTGGGCGGCTTTCTGCCCGACAATCCCGAAGAGGCACGTAAGATTCTGCCCCGCGTGTACGTGGATGCGGCCGTCGAAGGTGTGCGAGACTCCCTGCAAAGCGGCGACATCACAGGCTACCCGGTCACGGATGT
>NZ_JBAIYR010000226.1:0-3676 GCF_036763145.1 Desulfovibrio sp. 1188_IL3213
CATAAGGGCGGCCTTTTGGCCCGCCAGTTGCGCGGCGGCCTCATCCCGTTGCTGCGTCAGCATGTCGGCATCCAGACGCGCGAGAGGCTGGCCGTCAACCACGTAAGCCCCTTCGTCCACCAGCACTTCAGCAATGCGCCCACCTACCCGGAAAGCCAGATCAACCTGGCGGATGTCCACATTGCCATAGAGTGTGAGTGCGGCATTATTCCGGCCGGCCAACCAAAACCAGGTAAAAAAGATTGCCAGCAATACGGCCGCCACGGCGGCCGCACCCGCAACCTTACGAGAGATTTGCATGGGTCCCCCTGATGCATCAAGCGACTGACCTGAGGCCCGCCAGTGGCTGCGGGGCAACTTGCGGCACAAGGCGCGCCAAATGCCGGACTTTGTGTTTGCGCCGCAGCTGTTTACAGCGGCCGCGCATGAATCATAGCCAGAGCTGTATACCTTGTCCACTGGCTTGTGCCGGGCCGGGCGCAACCCCCGCCCCTGGCGGCCCGTTGAACCACTCTACGGCTCTAGAACATTTTCACTTTGAAACTGCTTTGGCGACTGCGTAAGTAAACGCAATTTATTTGCGCTGTTAAGCGCCGAAGTAAGTTTTGAGAATGTCCATTCTCGAAGTTTATCTGCTCTAGAGCATTTAACACTTGAAATGCTTGCTTACGGCAGGCAAAAGCCTGCCTGCTCGCATTTCGCGGCAAGGATTTTCAGGAAAATCCTTGCAGAGCAGTTGACTCGTTTCATTCGTAAACTGCTCTAAAGATGCCATATCCGAATCGCGCTGTCATGAACAGATTAAAATTTTTGAAAATTTCTTGCACGCCGGGCAGTCGGCAAAGCTGGAACAGCAGTCTGGGCGAACAACCCTGCCCAGGCCCACAGCAGAACGCGCGACCGCCTGCGTCCCGCTGTTCCACTTATTCCGCCTGTTCTGCCGGCCTTCCGTTGCGTCCCGCACACCTGTTTCGATAGCCCGAAAAGTAAAGCCCCCCGGAAATTCCGGGGGGCTTGCAGGATGCAGGACGACAGAAAAACTGTCGGCCCCAAAAGGGTCAGAAAACAACCAGGGTCAGGCAGTCACGTTCCCAGTCAGGCAAAACCTGACAGGCCGTCTTGCTATATTTCTGCGGTGTCGATGCCGCAGGCCCTGGCAACTCCCGCACCATAGGCCGGATCGGCCTTGGCGCAGTTGCGGATGTGCCGCAGTTTTATTTCCTTGGGGGCGTCGCCAAGGTTGCGGGCCGTATTGCCGAAAAGAGCTTCCTGCTGTTCCGGGGTCATCAGACGGAACAGTTTGCCCGGCTGCTCGAAGTAGTCCGCGTCATCGCAGGGGTAGGACCAGTGATCGGCATCGCCGTTGATTTTCAAGGGCGGTTCCGCAGCTGCGGGCTGTTCCTGCCATGCCCCGTAGCTGTTGGGTTCATAGTTGATATGGCCGCCGTAATTGCCGTCCACGCGCATCTGTCCATCGCGATGGTAACTGTGCATAGGGCAACGCGCCGCATTCACGGGGATAAGGTGATGGTTCACGCCCAGGCGATAGCGCTGGGTATCACCATAGGAGAACAGGCGCCCCTGAAGCATCTTGTCCGGCGAAAAGCCGATGCCGGGCACGATATTGGCAGGGTTGAACGCGGCCTGCTCCACTTCAGCAAAGTAGTTTTCAGGATTACGGTTCAGTTCCAGCACGCCCACTTCGTACATGGGTACGTCTTTGTGATACCAGACCTTGGTGAGGTCAAAGGGATGGTACGGCAGCTTTTCGGCGTCGACTTCAGGCATGACCTGCACAAAAAGCTTCCAGCGAGGAAAGTCGCCTTTTTCAATATGCTCATACAGATCGCGCTGATGGCTGTCGCGGTCGCGTCCCACGATCTCCTGGGCCTCGGCGTCGGTAAGATTTTTGATGCCCTGCTGGGTTTTAAAGTGAAACTTGACCCAGAAGCGCTCATTGTTGGCATTGATAAAGCTGAAGGTATGGCTGCCGAAACCGTGCATATGCCGGTATGAGGCCGGAATGCCGCGATCGCTCATGACCACGGTGACCTGGTGCAGGGCTTCGGGCAAGAGGGACCAGAAATCCCAGTTATCCTTGGCGCTGTGCATGTTGGTACGCGGATTGCGCTTGACCACATGGTTGAGGTCGGGAAACTTTAAAGGGTCCCGCAGAAAGAAGACGGGGGTATTGTTGCCCACAAGGTCAAAGTTGCCTTCATCGGTATAGAACTTGATAGCAAAACCGCGAATGTCACGCTCGGCATCAGCCGCGCCGCGCTCGCCCGCCACGGTGGAAAAACGCACAAAGAGATCGGTTTTTTTGCCTATCTGAGAAAAAAGAGAAGCCTTGGTGAATTGCGTGATATCGTGGGTGACCGTAAAGGTGCCGTAAGCGCCGGACCCCTTGGCGTGCATGCGCCGCTCCGGGATAACCTCACGGTCGAAATGGGCCAGTTTTTCAAGAAACCATACGTCCTGCAACAACATTGGCCCACGCGGCCCGGCAGTAAGAACCCTGTTGTTGTCAGCCACCGGCGCGCCGGCATTATTGGTAAGTTTGTTCTGGTCGTTCGACATAGTGGTCGTCTCCTTGGTTTGTCTGTGCAGTCCAGGCAAAATTGCGGCCCCGGACTCAGTGACCGCCTTTGCAGGAAGATGACATGGATAGGCCATTTTGTAAATAGTAATTATTACTATTTACGAACAACCGAATCTCTCCTCCCCTCTTTTCCTTGTTTTATTGCAATACTAGTGTGTTACAGCCGTCTTGCTGCGCAGGATGGGCTTGCCGAGGCTCAAACTCTCACAGGCATGCACCACTTCTTCGGCTCTGGCGTCGTTGCCGCGCAGCATCACAAAAACAACAAGCAGCTTGCCAGACCGCTGCATGCGGGTTCGCAGTCCGCGCCCCTCAAGACGCTGGCGCAGACTGTCCACACTTTCTTCGTCCTTGAAAGCTCCAACCTGAAATACATAGTCGAATGTATTGCTTACAGGTTGCAGACTGTGCAGCGTCACGGGCTGCTCGCCTGGCGCCGCTTGTGCCGCCCGTCCGGTGGAAGCTGACGCCACGGGTACGGGGGGCTGAACTGCCTTGGGATTTGCCTGTACCTGCGGCCCATGCGCCGGGGCCGCCGCCCCCTCGCCGGGCTTAAGCCCTTCGGTCATGCCCGGAGGCAGGCTTTCACCCCGCAGCACCCTGGCAAACCTCAATTCTTCAGGAGCCAAAATGTGCTGCTGCGGCGTGGCTTCTTCCTGCGGCTCGCCCTCAACCGCCTTGCCCTGCGTATTGCGGCTTGCCGTCTGCTGCGCCCCGTGGCTTCGCCAGTAGGCCCGGCCGCTCATGACGCCCCCCACATAGGCAAGCGCGATGGCCGCCACTATCAGAAAACACGCCGCCAGCAAAGAAGACGGCCGCAGACACAGGCATTTTGAAGGTTCTTCCTGGCCTGACGGTGACTTGCTACGAAACACTGGAGACATGCTTTTTCCTTTCTGTATTGGGAGTTGTGCGTGTGTCTCTTCGGAAAAAAGCGCACATACCACAACATAACAGGCGCGCCCCTGTGCGTAAAGTGCGGCCGCAGCGCCGGGCGAAGCCGTTGACTGCCCGCTTCATCTCTTTGCGCTCGGCGGCAATGCGGTCTTCGGCCATCATGCGGGCGCAGAGCGG